>JAITGH010000092.1 GCA_031280855.1 Oscillospiraceae bacterium
TTGCCCGTAAGACTGCTAAGGCGATCAAGAACACGAACTTCACGAAGAACATCGCCGCGAACGTTCAACTGCCGCTCAGCCGCGAATGGCTTGACAGCGATACCGTGCAGAACATCAAAGAAGGGACGGGATTCTAATCATGGCACTTAAAGTTGTCGACAACCTCACCGCGCTGATCGGAGATACGCCGATCTTGCGTCCCAAGAAGTTCAACGCGCTTGCAAGGATCAACGACAGCGATCTCCTGTTCAAGCTGGAGTATTTCAATCCGCTGGGCAGTGTGAAAGACCGCATCGCGTACTCGATGGTCGTCGACGCGGAGAAGCGTGGAGTCCTGAGATCTGACAGCGTGATCGTGGAGCCGTCGAGCGGCAATACGGGGATTGGGCTGGCGTTCGTCGCGGCGGCTCGAGGGTACAAGATTATCGTGGTCATGCCGGATACGATGACGCAGGAGCGGCGGAACCTGGTGAAGGCGCTGGGCGCGGAGCTTGAGCTAACGCCCGGATCAGCGGGAATGAAAGGGGCAGTGCGCCGCGCCGAGGAACTGCAGCTTCAAGTTCCGAACGCCGTCATACTTCAGCAGTTCGAGAACCCTGCGAATCCGCAGATCCATCGCAGTACAACGGGACCTGAAATCTGGGAGGCGACCGGCGGGAAAATCGACGTACTCGTCGGTGGAGTAGGCACCGGCGGCACGATCACCGGCGCGGGCGCGTTTTTGAAGGAGCATAAGCCGGAGATTCAAATCATCGCGGTCGAGCCGTCGTCGTCGCCGGTGCTAAGCGGCGGGAATCCCGGCACTCACAAGATTCAAGGGATTGGCGCGGGGTTCGTACCCGCAGTGCTGGAGGTTAAACTCGTGGACGAGATTTACAAGGTGCTTGACGACGAGGCGGCGGATACCTCGAGAACGCTGGCGCGTGAGGAGGGACTGCTTGTTGGAATCTCCAGCGGAGCGGCGGCGTTCGCGGCGGCGCGTATCGCTCGCAGACCTGAGAACGAGGGTAAGACGATAGTCGCGATTCTACCCGACACGGGTGAGCGTTACCTCTCCACCGCGCTGTTCGACGGGCGCGAGGAGAAATCGCGCTACTGGTATAACCGGTAACCTGTCCGGCATGTTCGTGTAACGGATAGGCAGTCAGCCGACAACGGCAGAAGGAGCATTCGCAATGGCGAAAGAGATCAAACAGATAGCAATCTATGGTAAGGGCGGAATCGGGAAGTCCACCACGACGTCAAACCTATCCGCCGCGCTGTCGCGGCTTGGGTTCAAGGTCATGCAATTCGGTTGCGACCCCAAAAGCGACAGCACGAACACTCTGCGCGGCGGCACGTATATCCCGACAGTGCTGGACACGCTTCGAGAGAAGGGGAAGGTGAAAGCGGCGGAGGTAATCTTCGAGGGCTACAACGGAATCTATTGCGTTGAAGCCGGGGGGCCTCAACCCGGGGTCGGCTGCGCAGGGCGCGGAATCATCACAGCGGTTGAGCTTTTCAAGCAGCAACGCGCATTCGAGGAACTCGACCTTGACTTCGTCATCTATGACGTGCTGGGCGACGTAGTCTGCGGCGGCTTCGCCGTGCCGATCCGCGAGGGAATCGCAAAGCACGTCTTCACGGTGTCAAGCGGCGATTTCATGAGTATCTATGCCAGCAACAACCTATTCAAGGGGATCAAGAAGTACAGCAACAGCGGCGGAGCGTTGCTGGGCGGAGTCATCGCGAACTCCATCAACCAAGGGTATAGCCGCGAGATCGTCAACGACTTCGTCGAGCGCACCAAGACGCAGGTCATCCAGTACGTGCCGCGAAGCATAACCGTTACGCAGTCGGAGCTTAAGGGGAAGACGGTCATTGAGGCCGCGCCCGACAGCGATCAAGCCCGAGTTTATACTCAGCTTGCGGAGCGCATGGCGGCTCACGAGGATAGCAAGACTCCTGAACCGTTGGAGCTTGACGCGCTTCGCAACTGGGCGGCCGACTGGAGCGACCGAATCCTGGAGATTGAAAGCGGCATAGTCGTCGGAGGCGAAACCGCCGGGATATGAGGTGACATCTATGACACTCGCATTCGCAACCAAGGACGGCAAGTTCGTCTCGCAACACTTCGGGCACTCGCCGTCATTCTCGATCGTTGAGCTTAACACGGGCGACTACACTTGGCAATACGTAGGGGAGCGCGACACCGCGCCCCCGTGTGAGCTCGGCAATCACGACCACGATAAACTTCGCGCCCGCGTCGCGTCCTTGGACGACGTCGACGTGCTGTTCGTAAGCAAGGTGGGCGGATTCGCGTACAATCTGCTGAATAACGCGGGCATTCAGGTGCTGGAGCAAATCGGGTTCATTGAGCAACTCGTGGAGGGCTACATCAAGTACCTGAAGCGTCCGAACTTCAAGGCTGCGCGTTCGGTGAAGCTTCGCGACGTCGTGGACAATCACCCGTGCTTCAGTGAGCAAGCTCACAACAAGTCCGGACGCTTGCACCTGCCCGTCAGTCCGGCGTGCAACATACAGTGTCGATTCTGCAACCGACAGCAGAACGGATATGAGCAACGGCCGGGAGTCGCAAGCGGGCTGATCTGTCCGGAGGAAGCCGTTGACACGGTTCGGCGAGCGTTGCAGCTCTGTCCGGAAATCACCGTCGTAGGGATCGCGGGACCCGGCGATACTCTCGCGACTCCGCACGCTTTGGAGGCGTTCCGGCTCGTCCACGCGGAGTTCCCGAATCTGATACTATGCCTTAGTACGAACGGGCTCGCGCTCCGTGGCAAGGCGAACGCGCTGTGGGACGCGGGAGTTCGCACGATTACCGTCACGGTTAACGCCGTCGACCGAGCGATTCTGCCGCGAGTCGTATCGTGGATTAAGGATGACGGAGACTTAATCGCGGCGCAATTGCAAGGTATACGGGACTGCTCCGCCGTCGGCATGATCGTAAAAGTCAACACCGTGCTGATACCGGGAGTAAACGACGCGCACATCGCCGAGATCGC
>JAITGH010000002.1 GCA_031280855.1 Oscillospiraceae bacterium
GAGCGGCAGCCCGATCCTGCAAAACGGTAAGATTATCGGCGCGGTAACTCACGTATTGGTAAGCGATCCCAAGAAAGGCTACGCGATCTCAATCGAGCGCATGTTGGAAGAGATTCGCAAGTAACAATGCCCTCGAGTGATGAGGCTTCCCGATCGGTACACATTCCGAAGTGCGGTTTACGTGTCATTTCAGGGGCTCATCACCGGGTATCCCGGAGCTCAGCGATTGGTTGAACGTGAGCAGCTCGTCAGCGGGAATCGCCGGACTAAACAGATACCCTTGATAGATGTTGCAATCGAACTCGCGCAGGACGTCGCATTGCTCCTTCTGCTCGACGAACTCCGCGATCAGCTCGATGCCGGAGGACTCCGCAAGGTGCGCGATCGACGCGATGATATCACGCGACGTTCCGGAACTTACGACGTCTTTCACCAGCACTCCGTCCAGTTTCAGGGTATCGAGGTCGAATTCCTTCAAGTACATCAGCGAAGTATGCCCCATGCCGAAATCGTCCATGGCAAGCCGGACTCCCAGCGATTTCAGGTTCCCTAACCTGCGGCGCGCCGCCGGAGTGAGCGCGAGCTGCTCCGTGACCTCGATCTCGATCTCCGCGGGATCAACCTTGCTGGAGGCGATCTCTTTTGCGGTGATCTCGCCGATGTCCTCGGACAGCTGGGTCGGTGAGACGTTGACCGACAGCACGAGATGCAGCCCTTGCGAGTTGAAGTAGCTAAGCGTGCGGAACGCCTTGCGAAGCGTCCAGTTACAGACGATTTGCTCGAGCCCCGTCTCCTCGGCAAGCGCGATGACGACAGGCGGTGGAATCAGCCCAAGCTGCGGATGCTTCCAGCGCATGAGCGCCTCCGCGCCGTGCAGAGTGCCGTCGGACTTCACCTGAGGCTGGAACAGCAGGTACAGCGCGTTGTCCTCCTTATCCGGCGATGCGAGCGCGATTTTGACGTCGTCGCGAAGCGCGGCCGCAAGGCTTCGCGCAAGGTTCCCGATACTATCGCCTCTAGCCGTTATGCCCTGCACTCCGGAGAATACGCAGTCCAGCAGTCCTTTCAGAGCCTCCTTATTCTCGCGCTCCTTGTGACGCTGGTTAAACTTGACAAACGGCGCGTAACATACTACTCCCAGCGCGACGTTGAACACCTGCAGAATCGAGCCCGCGACCGAGCCTGTCGATTGATAGCCGCTAAGCAGGATCGGAGCCGTCCAGTTAACGGACGAGGTAACCACCGGCACGATTCCCATCGCCATCGCCGCCGACGTCGTCAAAGTCAGCAGCAGCGGCACCCCGATAAACGGAATCAGGAAGTACGGGTTCAGCACGATCGGCACGCCGTACGCCATCAGCTCGTTCACGTTGAACAATCCCGGTATGGCGGAAATTTTGGCAATCTGGCGCGTGTTGGTACGGCGCGTCAGGATCATTATCGCGATGATCATGCAAATCGTGGAGCCGCTTCCGCCTTGGTAGACGAATACGTCGAAGAACTCCTTAGTGTAGACGTGAGTCGCGGCTTGCCCCGACGCGATCAGCTCCTGATTAGCGGCGAGGTTCGGAAAGAACAGCGAGTTCGCGGCAGTCTCCATGATGTTCGTTCCATGCAACCCGAAGAACCATAAGAAGTGCACGAGGAAGACGTACGCGATCGCGCTTCCTACGTTCGCGCTGTGCAAGCCTCCGGTAAGATGCGCTACACCCTCGTAAATCGCGGCGTGCAAGTCCGTTATACCGACCGCGTCGAACGCGAGCCGGATCAGCCCGAACAACATCACCGTCATCAGAGCAGGAAACAGCGAGTACATCGCTTGAGAAACCGTCGGATCCGCGCTGTCCGAGTAGATGCGCAGTTTCAGCTTACCCAGCAAGTACAGACGTACAAACAGCCATGACGAGACTGCTCCGACGAAGATCGAGAGGAACAAACCGGTATTGCCGATCGGCTCCGGCGGTAAGCCTCCGTTTGGGATGCGCAGTAATGCGATATAACTTGCCAACGCGGTTACGGAACCGTATAACGGGTTCAGCCGCTCGTCCGCCGAGTGCACGTACGCCTCCGACATGCTGTACGACACCGACAGCAGCACGATGAGGCTGATAATCGAGAACGTGCCCTGAACGATATAGTTCCCGAAGTTCTTCCAGCTCTCGCCGAATAGCTCCAGCATCAGGTTCTGGTACCACTGCACCGGCAAGTGATTGAGGACAAGCGCAAAGCTTCCCGCCATGACAAGCGGAATGGTAATGATCAGCCCGCGCCGAATTGCGCGTATGTACATGCTCTCGTTCAGCTGTTGAAGTACTTTCATAAAACCTCCGAATGATGTCAAACTTCGCCAAGCCGCCATGGGTTGACTAAGGTTAACATAGTCCTATGTTGTTTATATCGTACGGTTTTCAGCGAACTTTACTCATACACTCGTGAAGTAGCTCACCACATTTTGGTAATCGATAAGTCTACTGCACTTTGTGCAGTACGCGGGCAGGAATTTGTGACAATGCCGCTTGACTTCGCGAGTGAGATGGTGTATAATAGCAGTAAACGAGTTATGATCCGGACACGTGACACCCTATACCATGAAACGGGAAAACTGCCTATGCCAAAAAAGACCGCCGCAGTCGCGACCACCGCGATAACCGAAGTGCGCGAGCATCTGATAACCGACATGCTGGAAACGAACTTCATGCCGTACGCGATGAGCGTAATCGTCAGCCGCGCATTGCCAGAGATCGACGGGTTCAAACCGTCGCAGCGCAAACTACTTTACACAATGTACAAGATGGGACTCCTAACGGGCAACCGCACGAAGTCCGCAAACATCGTCGGTCAGACCATGAGGTTGAATCCGCATGGCGAGGGCGCGATCTACGAAACCATGGTTCGCATGTCCAAGGGGTACGAGGCATTATTGACGCCGTTCGTCGACAGTAAGGGCAGCTTCGGCAAAGTCTACTCCCGCGATATGGCGTATGCGGCAAGCCGCTATACCGAGGCTAAGCTTGCGGAGATTTGCACGCAGATCTTCTCGGACATCGACAAGGACGCGGTCGACTTCCGCGACAACTATGACGGTACGATGAAGGAGCCGGAACTTCTGCCGACGGCGTTCCCGAACGTGCTGGTGTCCTCGAATATGGGGATCGCGGTCGGTATGGCGTCACGCGTCTGCGGGTTTAACCTGAAGGAAGTCTGCGACTCCGCGATCGCCTATATGCGGAATCCGCAATGCGACCTGTTGGAGACTATGCCCGCGCCGGACTTCTCCACCGGCGGCGAACTGCTGTATGACCGCACTCGCATGGATGAGATCTACCGCTCCGGCGAGGGGAGCTTCAAAGTCCGGGCGAAGTGGCGTTATATCAAGGCCGCGAATATCGTCGAGGTTTACGAGATCCCGTACTCTACGACTGCGGAGCAGATCATCGACAAAGTGTCGGATCTGGTGAAGTCCGGCAAAGTCAAGGACGTCGCCGACATGCGCGACGAAACGGATCTGAACGGGCTGAAGCTCGCAATCGACCTCAAACGCGGAGCGGATCCTGACCGCGTCATGCGGCTGCTGATGAAGCTTACACCGCTGTGCGATAGTTTCAGCTGTAACTTCAACATTCTGATCGCGGGTACCCCGAGAGTGCTCGGCGTGCGGGAAGTTCTCGAGGAGTGGTGCGAATGGCGCGTTGAGACCGTGCGCCGTCGCGTCTACTTCGACTTGAACAAGAAGCGAGAGCGCCTGCACCTGTTTCGCGGGCTCGGCAAGATCCTGCTGGACATCGACAAGGCGATTCGGATAATCCGCGAGACGGAGTCCGAGTCCGACGTCGTGCCGAACCTTATGATCGGCTTCGCAATCGACGAGCTTCAAGCCGATTACGTCGCGGAGATCCGACTGCGTAACATCAATCGCGAGTACATCCTCAAGCAGATCCAACAAACAGACGAGCTGGAACGCGACATCGCGGAGCTTGAGCTTATCGTCGGCGATCGCGAGCGCATCAAGCGTATCATCACGGACGAACTGCGGGCGATCGCCAAGAAGTACGGTACGCCGCGCCGTACGGAACTCGTCTCCGCATTGGAGCCGGAACCGGACGACGACGACGGCGATAACCTCGACGATTACCCGGTCACGCTGTTCCTGTCGCAGCACGGTTACTTCAAGAAGATCACCGCGCAATCGCTGCGTATGTCCGGTGAGCAAAAATACAAAGAGGACGACGCGCCTCGGCTGGAGCTGGAGGCGTCGAATCGCAGCGAGCTGATCATCTTCACGGACAAGTGCCAAGCGTACAAGGCGCGCGCGGGCGACTTCGCCGACGGCAAGGCGTCGCAGCTCGGCGATTACCTGCCCGCGAAACTCGGCATGGACGAAGGCGAGAACGTCGTCTATCTCGCGATCGCGGGCGACTGGAGCGGCAGTATGCTATTCGCGTACGCGAACGGCAAGGTAGCGCGAGTCCCACTGTCCGCGTACGCGACGAAGTCGAACCGACGTAAGCTTACCGGCGCGTACAGCGATAAATCTCCGCTGGTCGCCGCGCTTAGCTTTGAGGGTGAGCGCGAAGCGGCGGTGTTCACGTCGGAGTCAAAAGCGTTGGTGTTCAGCACCGCGCAGATCGCGCCGAAGCTCGCACGTGATACTCAGGGCGTGCAAGTGATCACAGTGCGCGGGAAAGCGTTGCTGACGCGGATCGAGTGGTTCGAGACCAGCGGGATCGAGAACGCCTCCGGCTACAAGTACGGCGCGTTACCCGCCTCCGGCAAACGCTTCACCGGACAACTGACGCTGTAGCACCCAAATGCGTCGCTTAACGCTCTATACAAACTAAACTAAAAGAGGAACGACAATCATGAAGACTCTATATCTGGATTGCTCGATGGGCGCGTCGGGCGACATGCTCGTATCCGCGCTGTTCGACCTGATCGAGGACAAATTCACCGCCGAGGAGAAGATCGGCGCGATCGCCGCGTCGCTGCCCGGCGTTGGGTACCGCATCTCCGAATCGAAGCGCGGGGCCGTATCCGGGCTTCACACCTCCGTCCGAATCGGCGGCGAGGAAGAGCACGCCCCGAACGGTGATCACTCGCACGCACATACGCACTCGCACAGCCACTCGCACGCCGGACTCGCCACGATTCTGCACTACGTGCAATCTTTGCCCGGCTCCGACAAGATACGCGCCGAGGTCACCGACGTGTACAACCTGATCGCGGCGGCCGAAAGCCGCGCTCACGGCGAGGACGTCGAGCTTATCCACTTTCACGAGCTTGGCGCATTGGACGCGGTGTTCGACATCGCGTCGGTCTGCACGCTGCTGGAGCTAATCGGCGCGGACGAAATCGTCGCATCGCCGGTGAACGTTGGCGGCGGGAGTGTCAAGACCGCGCACGGGCTCGTTCCCGTGCCCGCGCCCGCGACCGCGTTCCTATTGCAGGGCGTTCCCACGTACGGCGACGGAGAACTTCTGTTCGAGCTTTGCACTCCGACCGGAGCCGCGTTAATCAAGCGGTTCGCGACCTCGTTCGGCGTCCAGCCCTCGATGTCCGTCTCCGCAATCGGGTGCGGGCTCGGGAAGATGGACTTCCCATCGCGCCCGAACATACTACGGGCAATGTA
Source organism: Oscillospiraceae bacterium (assembly GCA_031280855.1). Taxonomy (GTDB): domain Bacteria; phylum Bacillota; class Clostridia; order Oscillospirales; family Oscillospiraceae; genus JAISJH01. The sequence goes on from JAITGH010000002.1 coordinate 5,627, forward strand.
CGGCGTACGCGAGGACTCGCGCTCCGCGTTCCCGAATGAGGAAGTCATCGAGCTGCTATGCAATATCGACGATATGACGGGCGAGCAGCTTGGGCGAGCCGCGGACCTCCTGCGGGAGGAGGGCGCGCTCGACGTCTCGCTGATCCCGATGACCGGGAAGAAGAGCCGCCCCGGCGTGATCGTGCAATGCATCTGCAAAGTCGAGGACGAGGCGAAGTTCGCGCGGCTGCTGCTCACGCATACGACAACGTTCGGAGTGCGCGGGCGCCGCATGTTCCGCTACGCGCTGGAGCGCGACTTCTCCACCCGCGAAGACGGCGTAGTTCTAAAGCACGGTCACGGCTACGGCGTTCAGAAATCGAAGGAAGAGTTCGACACGACGATACTGTACGGAGTTTAGAACCATCGCACGTTTTCCCTCTTGACAAATCGGCGATTTTGTGGTATAATAGGGGTATATGGAGGGCAATGCAATGTATACGTTCAAACCAATAACAGAGCGCATCGCACGTTACCGCGCCAAGGTTCGCGATCGCGTTATCATCAGCGACGCCGAGAAAAGCGTCTACACCAGTGAAGCCAACAAGCTTTACAAGAACATCGTCCCGATTATCCGCAGACCGCTCGTAACGAAGTACCTGTGCGAGCATATGTCAACGCCAATCTTTGAGGACGATTACTTCGCCGCGTCGAAAGGCAAGAACTTCGCGGGCTCCAGCGGCGCGATGTACGGACTGATGCCGCTGGAAGAGATGGACGGCAAGTGGTACCTCAAGGACGGCATGTGGTACAACACGGATCCGGAGCAGCGGCTGGCGATCAGTCAAGCGGACGTGGATACGATTCGCTCGCTGGGATTCTCCGTATGGGAGGGCAGCGACAGCGCGGTCGGCGACGCGTGGAAGCCCGACGGCTATGACGAGTTCGTCGCGCTGGAGGCGTGCGACTACGGCGACCCCGGCCGCCCGGGAATCATGTCGCTGCACGTAGGGCACCTTACGCCCGGCTGGCCGAAGATCCTCAACGTCGGCTACGGCGCGATCCGCAAACAGGCGCAGGACTACCTCGACGCTCGCCGCGGCAACATCATGGGCGACGACATGAAGCACTTCATGTTCTACAAGGCGATCACGATCGCGTGCGACGCCGCGACTACGCTTATCTCTCGCTATGCCGCTGAGGCACGTCGGCTTGCGCCGCTTGCGGAGTCCGAATCGCGGGAGCAAGAGCTATTGCGCATGGCGGACGCGCTCGACTGGATCTCCGTCAACCCGGCGCGTAACTTCCGGGAGGCGTGTCAAGGCGTACTGCTTTACCAGCTGCTGCTATCGTACGAGCAAACGATGCCCGCGCCCGCGTTCGGGCGATTCGACCAATACACGTGGCCGTACCTTAAGCGCGACCTGGAGACCGGCGCAATTACGCCGGAATACGCTCAGGAGCTTTGCGACGCGTTCTTCCTCAAGTCGAACTGCTTCTACGAGGGCGGCTACGGCAAGATGGCGGAGACTGCGGGAATCGGCAACACCTACCATCATACTACGATCAACGGCTGCGACCCACAAACCGGAGACGAATCGACCAATCCCGTCACGTTCATGGTGCTGGAGACCATCGGGCGGCTTAAGCTTCACGATCCCACCGTCTCCATGCGCGTCAGCAGCCGCACAAGCGACGAGCTGTGGAACTGCGCGCTGGAGACCTCTAAACTCGTGGGTGGGCTGCCGCTGTTCCAGAATGACGAGGTGATCATACCCGGCTTACAGCGTGAGCTTGGCTTTACGCTCGAGGATGCGCGTGACTACTCCATCATCGGGTGCCAGGAGATTGTCGGATCGGGCTGCGACTTCCCCGCGCCGAACGGAGTCGGAGCGGCTCACGCCTCGCTGTACTACGGCGTAATCTTCGATATGGCGATCAATAACGGAGTGAACCCTCGAAACGGGATGAAGGCGCCTTTGGATACGGGTTACCTGTACGAGATGACCTCAATCGAAGAAGTAAAGGCGGCGTACGAGAAGCTTAGCGACTATCTGTTGAAGTGGTACGTTACGGTGAACAACTACGCGGAGTACCTGTCGAGTTACAACCTGCCGTACGCGATGCTGTCGATGTCGATGCGCGGGTGCATGGAGCGCGGGGTCGATTGCTCGTCCGGCGGGTGCGACTACAACAGCTACGGCGGCACGGCGACGGGGCTTGCGACAATCGCGGATAGCCTTGCGGCGATTGAGTACATGTGCTTCGACAAGAAGCTTATCACTACGCGTGAGCTGTACGACGCGGTCATGGCGAACTGGGAAGGGCGCGAGTACGAGATTCTGCGTCAGCGAATCCTTGCGGAGGTTCCGCACTATGGCAACGCGGACGGCTATGCGGATCGGTTCCTTACGTGGGCGGTTGACACGTACTATAACACATGTAAGGATTGCAGCAGTCAGCGTTCAAGCGTATACAAGGCGGGCATGTACGGAGCCGCCGACCACGTACAGCAGGGCGAGTGGACATGGGCGACTCCCGACGGGCGCAAATCCGGCACTCCGATCGCCGACGCGATCAGCCCCGCGCAATCACGCGACGGTAACGGTCCGACCTCCGTATTCCTCTCCGCGAACTGCTTCGACCACTCGAAGTTCATGGACGGCATGGCTCTCAACCTGCGTATGCACCCGTCCGTGCTATCTGAAGAGAGCGGAATCGCCAAACTGCGCGAGATGACTAAGGAGTACTTCGCGAACGGCGGGCTGGAGTGCCAGTACAATGTCGTCGATACGCAAACTTTGCTTGAGGCTCAGCAGCGTCCGAACGAGTTCCGCGACCTCGTCGTCCGTATCGCCGGGTACAGCGCGTACTTCATCGAGCTAGGGCGCGAGCTTCAAAACGACATCATAGCGCGTAACGAGAACACGATTTAGGCGGCACAAAACGGGCATGACCGATAGGCTGTATTCCGCATCGCTAAGGGCGTTGCGAGGGTTCGCCGCCGAAGCCACAGATTGGCAAAAGATCGTAAAGATGATCGACGGCATGATCTGTGACCTCAACCCGAATGTTCTCAAGGACGACGAAAAAGACGACAACCGCGAATAGGAGTGCATGGCATGTTAAAGAAGCTGAAAGACCTGCTGTTTCCGAAGAGTGTAAATCGCGTTCGCTTGTTCGGATTAAGACTAATCAATATAGGAGGACGAAAGAAATGACCATCAAATACTTGCGCTGTGAGATCTGCGGCAATATCGTCGCGTTCGTTGAGGAGACGGGGCCGACTCCGGAGTGCTGCGGCAGCGAAATGACTGAGCTTGTCGCGAACTCTACCGACGCGTCG
>JAITGH010000049.1 GCA_031280855.1 Oscillospiraceae bacterium
CGACCGCAAGCTTTGCATAACTCGTACGTCAACCAACTAACCGCAAACTTTTTGCTCCGCTCGTGTAAACCGGTATTGACTTTATCAATGCGCTTCTTGAAACCGCTGCGGCTCGGAGGCGCACTCGAGTTCCCGGAGTCCTTGTTGATGATCGCTTTCAGCCTCGAAATCTCCGCGAGCAGCGGCTCCGTCGCAGCCTTGACCACTTCTGCAACCGCTCGAGCGACCGTCTCCTCGAGCACTCGGTCGAAGTCCGCGATCTTCGCGTTCAGCCGCTCGATCTCGGCTGCTTGCTCCGCGATTATGCGCCGCAGCTCCGGTATCTCGCTGTTCTCGCGCTCCAGCTCTTCGATCCGCGCTAACGCTCGCTCGTAGGCGCGATGGAGTTGGTTGGCGTTGTTTGTTCTCATGCGACCATTACAGCACACGTTGACACAATTCGCAAGTGCGTGGCTGAGCCGGGCGACTGAAGTGAAGTGGAACGTTTCCCACATAAAAAGAAGTCTTGATGAAACAGATACCATCAATATTCATAACTCTAACAGCTCTGCTGTTTTTACATACAAGCGTTTCCGCAAGCAGTCAAGCGACTGCGGACATCGACTCTTCGAGCGCGAACGACGGCTATGTCAGAGTTGCGTATTTCGGTAACGGCGATGAGCGGATAAATGTGCTGATCACACGCACTAGCGGGACGCAATACCGCTACGATCTGAACAGCGGCGGCGAATATGAGACGTTTCCGCTGTCGGAGGGCAACGGAGACTACACGATCGCTGTCTGCCGAAGCAGAACTTGCCGAAGGATCTCCGGACGAGAGCCAAACTATAGGGTGAGATAAAAATGTCGATGTGAGCAAAAATCGCGCTTGACAAAGCTATGGCGATGTGCTATACTAGCATTCGTGAAGGAGTCTGCCGTGACAACACCACAACCTGACCGCGAAATCCACGACCTGTTCGACCGAACGCTGAAGCATCTGTTCACATTGTCGTTAGCTATGATAATCGGCGCGATCAACGGAATTTTCCACACTGACTACCCGTTGAACAGCGAGGTGATCTTCGAGAACACCGAAGAAATCAGCGATGATCTCGACAAACTGATCAGCGACATAAAAATCCGCATTAACAAGCGAGATCGCTTCATCATTGAGGCTGAAATCGATCCCAACAAGCCGATTGCGCTGAAGATCTTCCGCGAAGCGTTCGAGGACGCGCTCCGCAACAAGATCAACGATGACGGAGTGATTCGGTTCCCGTTCCCCGATGTTTGCGTGATCTACTTCGAGCCGAACTCGCAAACTCCCGACATCGTGACGATTCGGATTGAAGCTCAAGACGGTCGCTCGTTTGATTACGCGGTGCCGAGCTTCAAGCCGACCGAGCATAGTCTGCAAGAGCTTAGCGACCGCAACTTGGACATATTCCTGCCGTTCTGCATTCTAAAGTTTCGCAAGCGGCTCGAGAAGTGCAAACCGACGCTGATCACGCTCCGATCGCCGAAGAAATGCGCCTGATGCTCAGGTCGAGATCATCGAGCGCAAATCCGATTACGAACAACGACGCATATACGCTCCTGAAGCATATTGACAATATGTGGGATCAGCTGTACGGAACATACCCCGACATCAAGGAGGTTGACGAAATGGTAGTCAAAAACCCAATTATCACCAAATGGGACATCGCAATGGACGAAGAAGTCAAAAAAGCTCGCGAAGATGAGCATATCCGCACTAGAGAACAGACTCTTGAAGAAGCCGCAAGAATGTTCGTCACCAACTTGCGGCAACGTAAAATGCCGGACGATGAGATTGCCTCGATCGTGAATCTCCCCATCGAGCGAGTCCGCGAAATCCGTGCGTGACGAACGTATCCGCCGTGAACGCGGATCTTAGTCAAAAGCCGCAAATCCTGCGGCTTTTGATCGGATCGAGAAATATCTAAATTAGGCTACAACTCCAATCTCTTACCCTGATCTATAGCGCGTACCGGTAGGTTATAAACGTTGAATGAGCGTCTGTCGGCGCGATGCTAAACGACATGGTGCAGATTCAGCTATATCTGAAAAACGCCTCGAACTTTGACGGTGTGAGAGGTGTTTATGGAGCGTCAGCGTGTCATCGGCAAGCGGGTTAGCCGCTAACGCGCCCGCCGCTTACCTCCACGGGTTCTTCAAACATCCGTCGTCACGGTGCCATAATAGCATAAAACTACAACAAATACCATATTAAGGCGGAAGTCACCAACAGCGCTCCCGCATTTCATAACCCCGTTGGTTCCTTTCGCAGAAAGGCGATTTATACAGATGGAGCGTCGCATCACATTTCGCCGAGCGCAGGAGATAATGTTACCGTTCGCCGCACCGGTTGGGACGGAAGTCGTACCGCTCGAGTCCGCGCTCGGGCGAGTTTGCGCGGCAGACCAAGTTGCGCGGGAAAACTACCCGGCGTACGACCGTTCGCCGTTCGACGGCTACGCGGTCATCGCAGAGGACACGGTCGGCGCGTCGAGGGCGCGTCCCGTTACTCTCAAGGTCATCGAGGAGGTTCCCGCCGGAACGGTGCCGACCGTTACCGTCACGCCCGGTCACGCCGTCAAGCTGATGACGGGCGCACCGATTCCAATCGGCGCGAACGCGGTTACGAAGTTCGAGACCACCGAGTTCACCTCCGACCGCGTCACGCTATTTGAAGAGTTCGGGGATAACCGCAACGTAATCCCGGCGGGCGAAGACGTGCGGATCGGCGCGATACTCGCTCCACGCGGATCGGCGCTTACCGCGCCGATGCTCGGAACGCTTGCGGCGCAGGGGATTGTGAGCGTCGAGGTCTACCACCATCCGCGAGTCGGCATCATCTCGACGGGTTCCGAGGTTACGCCGATTGACTCGCCCGCGATACTCGGTAAGCTACGCGACAGCAATCGCTACACACTGCACGGCTACTTGACACAGATGGGTTGCGAGCCCGTCGTGCTCGGACTGTGCGGCGATGATACGGACGCGGTCGCCGCGCTGGTATTGAAGGGCGTCGACGCAGGTTTAGCCGCGATCGTCAGCACCGGCGGCGCGAGCGTCGGCGACTACGACTTCACTGCCGCCGCGTTCGAGCGCGTGAACGCCGAGCTGCTCGCGATTGCCGGAGCGTTCCGTCCCGGCGGAGCACTCGTCTTCGCACGCTGCAAAAACGCGCTGCTGTTCGGGCTGTCCGGCAATCCCGCCAGCGCGGTGACGACTTTGCTTGCGGTATGCGCTCCCGCCATTCGCAAGCTGCGCGGGCTCGAGGAACTCGCGCACCGCATCGTAAGCGTCAAGCTTGCGGAGGCTCAGCGCACTCGCGGGGTTACGAGACTCGTGCGCGGTACGCTCGACCCGTCGACGGGCGTGTTCACGCCGCACGCCCAAGGCAACGGAATGCTCACGTCGTGGGTTGGGTGCGACGTGATCGCGGTATTGCCGGACGCGGATCTCGACGCCGGCGCGACCGTCGACGCTCTGCTGCTCTAGAACGTGTGGTACGTTTTGATAATGTATTGAGTTACGCGACTTTTTTGAAAAAAGTCGACACCAGCGTGACGCTGAACCCGCATTAGTCTCTGCGACCGACGGAGGGAAACTCTCGCGCCCTGATGGCGCTCGAGTTTCAGTGGAACCGTGAAGCTCCGGAGCTTGTCGCTTTGCTGATCATAAGGTGCCATAAGGGCACCTTATGATCCGTGAGTTGTTGCTAATGACAAAATTTATAAGTTTTTGCCAAACTTTTTGAAAAAAGTTTGCGTTCCAAAGCATCGTAAACATATATGTTTTATCGAAAAGACTCTCGTAAACCCCCGTAACGTCTCAATATAATGTCATAGCGTACCACTCGTAACTCAATATATGTCATCAAAACGTTCTAAAGGAGGCAACATGGAGCAAGCGTATACGGCGGCGGTAGTAACCGTCAGCGACAAAGGCTCGAGGGGTGAGCGCGAGGACACCGCGGGTCCTGCAGTCGCGCATATGCTTCGCGGCGCGGGGTTCGAGGTCACGCATACCGCGATCGTTCCGGACGAGGTTCTCGCGATCGGTGCGGAGCTTACGCGTTGTTCGGACGAGCTTCGAGTTCAGCTTATCGTTACGACGGGCGGCACGGGCTTCACGAAGCGCGACGTTACCCCGGAGGCTACGCTTGCGGTCGTCGAGCGCGTTACGCCCGGTATCCCGGAGGCGATGCGCGCCGAAAGTTTCAAGATTACGCCGAACGGGATACTCTCACGGGCGGTCGCCGGGATTCGAGGCGACTCGCTGATTGTGAATCTGCCGGGTAGTCTGAAGGCGGCGCGGGAGTGCTTGAACGCCGTGTTACCCGCGCTCGGGCACGCGGTTAAGATGCTGCTGGCTGACAGCGTGGAGCACTAGCGTCGACTGCGGGATTGGTCGCTTGAAGTGAGGTCAGATCTCACTTCAAGCGTTTTTGTTGCGGCTCTCGGCTGTGACGTAAAGTTGCGACGATATAATACGATATTGCGTAAACGAGGTATGAGCAGAAGCGGCCGCCGGGTAGTCTTACATAAGCGCGAAGCGCGTAAACTCCGAGTATTATGCGGGGTGTGAGGCTTGAACTAATTGGTAATACGGTCGCATTTGCCCTAAAGATTTCCTGAAATAATACGATAAAACACTATAAGGAGCGAAAGTTATGCTAATACGGAAAAAAGTAAAAAAATCTCTTGACAAATGATAAAAACGGTTGTATAATAGTTCATATCCAAGGTTTGAACGGAACATATGCCCAAATAACGAAAGATTTGTTGGCAATATTACGGATTATTG
>JAITGH010000131.1 GCA_031280855.1 Oscillospiraceae bacterium
CCGATACGTTCATGAACGAGATGATCGAGCTTGCCGGAGGGAAGAACATCTTCGCGAGCGAGTCCGGATGGATCACCGTCTCGGAGGAGCAAGTGATCGCCGCCGATCCTGCGGTCATCTTCACTAGCGTGAACTATCTGCCTGACGCGGTTGACGAGATCCTGAACCGTCCGACTTTGGCGAGTCTCACCGCCGTTAAAGAGAAGCACGTGTACCAAATCGATACGGACTCCTCAAACCAAGCGAACGAATACATCATCATCGCGCTTGAAGAGATGGCGAAGGCGATGTACCCGGAGCTATGGCCAAACTGAGGCAGAGGCTAATTGCTGCGGCGTTCATCGCCGCAGCAGTTGCGTCGGTGCTATTGGCGATCTGCGCGGGAAGCGTCAAGATCAGTCCGGCGGACGTGCCCAAAGTACTGCTCGCGCACATCTTCCAAGGAAGAACGCCGGAGGGCGTTACAGTCGCAGCCGATACGATCATATGGACGCTGCGTGCGCCGAGGGCGATACTCGCGTTTGTCGTCGGAGCGGCGCTGGGCATGTCGGGAGTGGTGATGCAAGCGGTGCTGCGCAATCCGCTTGCGTCTTCGTACACAATCGGCGTATCGGCGGGAACGTCGCTGGGAGTCGGGACGCTTATGCTTCTGGGGATCTCGTTCCCGGTGCTTGGAATGTTCGGCTACCCGATCGCGGGTATCGCGTCCGGCATGGCGGCGATAACGCTTGCGATCGCGTTCTCGAGCGCGCTGGATCGCAACTTGTCGAGTAATACGATCGTGCTGGTGGGGATGGTATTCTCGCTGTTCATCTCGGCGTTGATCTCGCTGATAACGGCGTTGAGCCGCCAGGTATTGGAACGCCTGACACACTGGCAAATGGGAAGTTTCGCGACACGCGACTGGACTCACGTCGCGGCGGTGCTACCGGTTACGCTGATACTGGTGCTTGCGCTATGCACGAGGACTCGGGAGCTTGACATACTGACGTTCGGGGATGAGCAAGCGGCGCTAATCGGGGTGAACACGAAGCGCGAGAAGTGGATACTGCTGTATCTTGGAGCCGCGCTGACCGGCGCGTCGATTGCGTTCGTCGGGATTATCAGCTTCGTGGATCTCGTCGCGCCGCACATAGTACGGCGAGTGTTCGGCGCGAAACATCGCGTCGTTTTGCCGATGTCCGCAGTGTGCGGCGGCACCATGATGGTAATCGCTGACTTGGTTGCGCGAATCGTACTTAAGAACCAAGAGCTGCCGGTCGGAGTGGTAACCGCGCTGATCGGCGCACCGTTTTTCGGAGTCGTGTTCTTCCGACAGAGGAGGGTCAAGTGAGCTCGCTGATTGAAGTGACCGACGCGGCAGTCGCTTATGGTCGGACGGAAGTCGTTCGAGGCGTGACGCTTCGCGTGGACGCGGGGACTCGCGTCAGCCTCGTCGGAGCGAACGGTTGCGGTAAGACGACGCTGTTAAAGGCGATTTGCAAGCTTTTGCCAACCGTGCGCGGTACGATTTGCGTGGACGGGCGTAACGTCGCGGCGACCTCTCGCAAGGAGCTTGCCAACGCGATCTCGATGATGGCACAGATCAGCGAGCAATGGTTCGATTTCAGCGTGCTGGACACTGTGCTGATGGGGCGATATGGGAAGCGCGGCAGCGCACTTGCGGGTACGAGCGCGGACGACGTACGCGTCGTGCAGTCGTGCCTGCGCACCGTCGGAATGCTCGAGCTGGCGGAGGAGTCGATTACTCGGTTGTCCGGCGGTCAGCGTCAGCGCGTTATGCTTGCCAGAGCGTTCGCTCAGCAGCCGAAGGTGATCGTACTTGACGAGCCTACGAACCATCTTGACCTGAAACATCAGGCGGAATTGTTCGAGCACCTCGCGGCATGGGTGAGCGAGGGTGAGCGAGCGGTACTGCAAGTCATGCACGATTTGAACCTCGCACGGGCGTACTCCGACGTCGTACTGCTGATGGAGGATGGGCGCGTGATTGCGGACGGTACGCCGGATCGCGTAATGCGCGACGCGTTGCTGGACTCGGCGTTCGGATTCGACGTGCGGGAGTTCATGCGGCGGTCGTATAAACTATGGGGAGGTGAGCCGACATGACAGAGTCGGAGTCTTGGCGTTCTGCGCACTACTCGTACTACTCGCACCGAGAGTGCGAGTACTTCCCGTGCCATGAGGGCGCGGATCCGGAGAACTTCAACTGTTTATTCTGCTATTGCCCGTTGTATACGCTCGGGCAGGAGTGCGGCGGGAACTGGACGCTCACGCCGCGCGGAGTTAAGAGCTGCATGAACTGCTCGTACCCCCACGATCGCGAGAACTACGGCGCGATCAGCGTCAAGCTTGCAGGGCGCAACCCTTGACCTCCGCATTCCAACTCGCGTCCCTGTGGAGTCAGAACGCCAGGTTATCCATGAAGACGTCGTTGAAGTCGGGGTTCGCGGCAAGCTCGAGGTAATCGACGCGAGCGGCGATCTCGGCGGAGCGAGCCCACTCGGCGCGAGACATCGCGGC
>JAITGH010000136.1 GCA_031280855.1 Oscillospiraceae bacterium
TCTCGAAGTCGCGCACGCGGCGCAGCAAGCGGTTCGCGATTCGCGGCGTTCCGCGGCTGCGCTTCGCAAGTTCTAACGAGCCGCCGGGATCGATTCCGATACCCAGTATGCTCGCGCTGCGCTCGATGATGAACTGCAACTCCTTGTAGGAGTATAGCTCCAGCTTCAGCATCACGCCGAACCGATCGCGAAGCGGAGCGGACAATTGCCCGGAGCGCGTCGTCGCGCCCACTAGTGTGAACTTCTTAAGCTCCAGCCGGATCGAGTTCGCGCTCGGCCCTTGCCCGATGATGATGTCGATCTCGTTATCCTCCATCGCGGGGTAGAGGATCTCCTCGACGGCGCGGCTCATGCGGTGGATCTCGTCGATGAACAGCACGTCGTGCTCGTTAAGGTTGGTGAGCAGCGCGGCGAGGTCACGCGGCTTCTCAATCGCGGGTCCGGAGGTCTTGCGGATGTTCACGCCCATCTCGTTCGCGATCAGTTGCGCAAGCGTAGTCTTACCCAGTCCGGGCGGTCCGTGCAGTAAGACGTGGTCGAGCGGCTCACCGCGCTTCCGCGCCGCCTCAATGTAAACGGAGAGGTTGCCCTTCGCCTTCTCCTGCCCGATGAACTCGACGAGCAGCTGCGGACGCAGCGAGTACTCGCCCTCGTCCTCCGAGATGAAGCTGCGAAGCGTAATCTGATCAGGGGCGTGTTCCTGTTCCGCGCCGGATAACTCTATCGCCATGCGGTAACCTCCGATTGAGAGTAGTGAGCGCGGTCTCTACTGTTTAACGCTGCGCTTCAGGATTGCGCGTACCAGCTCACCCGTATCGGATGCGGCGAGCTCATCCGGCGAGAGCGACTTCAGCGACGCCGTAACCTCCTGCGGAGTGTAGCCTAACACGGTAAGTGCGGCGGTAACGTCGCCCAGCACTCCCGTTGTAACGCTTGATACTCCGCCGACCGCGCTCACCGTTATCGGAAGTCCCGACATATCTTTCGCGATCTTATCCTTAAGCTCCAGGATTATCCGTTGCGCGATCTTCCTGCCGATCCCTTGAGCGGAGGTAAGCATACGCTCATCGCCGCCGGCGATCGCGATCGCCAGATCCTCCGGCGCACCGAGTGAGAGTATCGCGACCGCGCTTCGCGCTCCGACTCCGCTGACGCCGATTAATAGGCGGAACGTGCTGAGCTCGCGCTCGCTCGCGAATCCGAAGAGATCGAACGCGTCCTCACGGATCACCGCGTGAGTGAACAGCTTCGCTCGATCGCCGGATTTCAGCGTACCAAGCGTTCGCGCCGATGTGTGCACGGCGTAGCCGACGCCGCCGCAATCGACGACCGCAAGGTTCGACTCCATGTGCGTGACCTTGCCCTCTAAGTAGTAGAACATAATTATCTCCGATTAAATGCTGCTATCGTTGAACATGAGGCTCGTCGCGGCTCGGCAGTGGCACAGCGCGATTGCGAGCGCGTCCGCGGCGTCGTCCGGGCGCGGGATCGCGTCAAGCCCGAGTAGCCGCGTCACCATCGCCTGTACTTGCCGCTTATCCGCTTTCCCATAGCCCGCGACGCTCTGTTTTACCTGCGACGGAGTGTACTCGTACGCCGGAATCCCGCTTCGAAACGTTGCGAGCAACAGCACGCCTCTGGCGTGCGCGACGGTTAAGCCTGTGGTGATGTTCGCGCCGAAGAACAACTCCTCGATGGCGACCGCGTCCGGCTTCAACTGCGACAGCAGAGTCTCCGCGTCTGAGTAGATGGTGTCAAGCCGCCTTGAGAGCGGCACGTTTGCGGGAGTCGTCACGACTCCGTACTGACCCGGCTCAAACTTGCCATGGGAAACCGTGACGACTCCAAAACCTACAGTTGCAAGCCCCGGATCAAGCCCTAATACGCGCAATGCGTTTCTTGCCTCGTTTCAGTATGATTCCGGCGGCGGTTACCGTTGCGGTCTCGCTTACGTCCTTGATAATTCGCCCGTCAACGGATACTCCGCCTTGCTCGATATTGCGTCTCGCGTCGCCTTTGGATTCGCACAGCTTAGATGCGACGAGCAGCTCGGCGACGGAGTACTCGCCCGCCTCCAGCGTTACCGTCGGCATGTCGTCGGATACTCCGCCGCCGAACACGGTGCGAGCCGTCGCTTGAGCTTTGACCGCGTCCTCCTCGCTGTGTACCAGCTTGGTAAGCTCGAACGCCAGCCGCTCCTTAGCGTGATTCGGGTTACCGTTGGCAAGTTCGGCGATCTCGTCAAGCGGTACGAAGGTCTGCACCTTCAGGCATTTGATAACGTCCGCGTCGCCGACGTTGCGCCAGTACTGGTAGAACTCGTACGGTGAGGTCTTCGCGGGGTCGAGCCACACCGCGTTCCCTGCCGTCTTGCCCATCTTCACGCCGTTGGAGTCCAGCAGCAGCGGAATCGTCAGCACGTGCGCGTCCTTACGCAGCTTACGGCGAATGAGATCCGCTCCCGCCAGGATGTTGCTCCACTGGTCGTCGCCTCCGCATTGCAGGGTGCAGCCGTAACGCTTGAACAGCTGCTCGAAATCGTACGCTTGCATAGTCATGTACATCAGCTCCATGAGCGTAAGCCCGATCTCGAAGCGAGAGCGATACGCCTCGGCGCGAAGCATGTTGTTCACGCTGAAGTGCACCGCGACCTCGCGGGCGTACTCGAAGAAGCTCAACTCGCCGAGCCAATCGGCGTTATTGACCATGATAGCTTTTCCCGTTCCGCCGCCGCTATTGGAGCTTTCGTCGCCGAACTCGATGAACTTCGCGATCTGCGATTTGAACCGCTCGCCGTTAGCCGCGATTTGTTCGGGCGTTAGCATCTTGCGCATGTCGGTACGCCCGGAGGGGTCGCCGATCATGGTAGTACCGCCGCCGAGCACGATGATCGGGCGATTGCCCGCTTGCTGGAGTCTTCGCATGAACGCAAGCATAACCGCGTGCCCTGCAGTCAGGCTGTCCGCAGTGGGGTCATAGCCCGTGTAGAACGTGGCTTTGCCGGAGTTGATCAGTTCCGCGACTTCGGGCTCGCCGTTGGTTTGCGCGACCAGACCTCGGGCTTTTAACTCGTCAAAAAGTGTCATATTATGTTAACAATTAACCTTGAGGTTAATGTGATCCCTTTCATAGTTATGTTAGGCATGGCGTAAGAATGTCCGAATATAAGCATGGCGGGCGGCATACCCCGTGAATCACCGGATGCGGGCGCATACCGCCCGCCGATACGAGTACAGCCTCATGTTGCGTTTTAGTGTAGCGTTTGACATAGTATACCTCATTTGTCGGTGATAATCATCTCTCCGGCGGCTTGTAAAGTAGCGGCGGAGACGGCGTCGCCGCCGATAAGGCGAGCGATCTCGTCAACGCGACCGCGGTGGTCAAGCATTGCGATAGCGGTGAACGTACGATCGCCGGACTGCCGTTTCTCCACGCGGTATTGAGAGTCGGCGGCGGCGGCGATCTGCGGCAGGTGCGTCACGCATAGTACTTGCCGGCCGCGAGCGATCCCGCGAAGCTTATCCGCGACTCGACCGGCGGCGACTCCGCTGACGCCCGCGTCGATCTCGTCGAAGATTTGAGTTCCGCCTCCGCCGGGCAGCACGACTTTAAGCGCAAGCATAATGCGGCTAAGCTCTCCGCCGCTGGCGATCTTGCTGATTCGCCCGGGAGATTCGCCCGCGTTCGCGCTCATTAGGAACCGCACGTCGTCCGCGCCGTACTCTCCGAGCGTGTCCGTAGTGGTAAGCTCCGCGACGAACTTCGCACCGGGCATGGAGAGTCCGGCAAGCTCCTGCGCGACGCGAGTCTCCAGCGATTGCGCTCCCGCCACGCGAAGCGCGGTCAGCGATTGTGCTCCCGCACGGCAATCGCGCTCCGTCGCCTCCAAAGCTGCGGTAAGCTCCGTCAGGTCATCGTGCAATCGCTCGAGCGAATCAAGCTCCGCAGTAGCGGCGGTGAGCGCCGCAAGGCAGTCCGTCACGGAGCCGTAGCGGCGCTCGAGCCGCTGTAGGAGCGCGAGCCGTGCCTCTATCGCGTCCTGCTCCGCCGGAGAGAATCCGAGCGTAGCGCGGAAATCGCGCAGAGTCTCTGCCGCGTCCTCCGCGTCCGCACTCGCGCTGCGCAATCGCTCGGCGATTGCCTCCAGCTCCGGCGCGTAAGCGGAGGCTTTGCTAAGCGCGACCGACGCGTCGGCAAGGTGCCCGACGGCGTCGCCGCCACCCATCAGCGACTCGTACGCTGAATCCGTCGCATCCGTAAGCTTGCCGGAGTTCTTCAAAAGAGCGCGGCGTGCAAGCAGTTCGTCTTGCTCACCTTCATGCAGCTTCGCGTCGGCGATCTCATCGATTCTGCGGCGAAGTTCCTCCATGCGCAGCTCTTTATCGCGGTCTTTCAAGAGTAACTCGTCAAGCTTGCGTTGAACGTCGCGGTACTTTCGGAAGTGGGTGCGATACTCGGTAAGCGCCGCGTCCGCGCCGGAGAACGCGTCTAAGTATGCGCGATGAGTCGATTCCGCCAGCAACTTCTGCCCATCGTTTTGACCGTGAATATCGATCAGGAACGCTCCCAGCTCCCGCAATTGCGCGACGCTTACCGGCGAGCCGTTGACGCGGCAGCTTGATTTCCCGTCCGCGCCTACGCGCCGAGTGACGATCATGAACTCGTCCTCCGGGTCGGAGAAGTCGTTATCGGAAAGCCACGCGGTAATCTCCGGTGAGTACTCAAACTCTGCGGAGATAAAAGCGGATTCAGCGCCCGTACGGACAAGCTCTTTGCCCGTACGACCGCCGATCACCGCGCCAAGCGCGTCGATTACGATACTTTTGCCCGCGCCCGTCTCTCCCGTCAGTACGTTAAAGCCGGGCGCGAACTCTACCTTGCACTTCTCGATTACCGCGACATTCTCGATGCCTATACTTCTAAGCATTACCGTTATAGTAGTCTATGCTCGGGGGGATTGGCGAGGGGTTCGACGCGCTCACCCCGAGTGAATTCTTAAGCCGCTGGATCGCCGCTTCGCTTTCGCTTGCCAGCACTGCGGCGTTGCGAGCCGCCAGGTCATAGCGTGAGATCAGCGCGTCGCGCTCGTCACGCAGGTGTACGCACTCGGCGCGCAGACTCAGGCATTCGCTTGCAAGTTTCGTCTCCTCCGCCTTTAGTGCATCGCGCTCACTTTCGATGGTGCTGTAGCGATAGCGAATCAGGTCGGTCTCTGCGGACATACTTTCCATCGACGCTTTGAAACTGTCGCGCTCGCTGATCACTGCGTTTATGTCGCCGCGCAGACCGTTATGAGCGCTTATAAGGATCGAGTGCTCGCTCTTCAGCGATTCCAGTTCCTTGCTGATCCGCATGTTCTCGCTGCGCACCGCGCTGCGCTCGGTATCCAGATTCGTCACGCGGTAGGACAGCAGATCGCGCTCGGAGAGTGCGGAGTCAAGATTCGACTTGTACATGTCGCGCTCATTCAGTGCCGCGACGTACTCCGTTTTCAGGGCGTCCAGATCCGCCGCGACCTTGAGGTACTCACCGCGAGCGCGACCGCTTTCACTCTCCAGCGAGCTGAACCGATATTTCAGCAGTTCATTCTCCGACCCGATGCGCTCGACGCTTGTCTTCAGCATCTCCGTATTTGCGCGAAGCGTTGCGTTCTCTGCTTCCAATCGGCTTGTCTCATTCATCAGAACCTCACGGTCGGACGCAAGCTTAGACTCAGCCTCCCGCAGCTTGGAGCGTTCTGCGTCCAGCGCGTTGTAGCGATAGCGCAGCAGATCGCACTCCGACGTTACGTTGTCAAGGTTTGCGCGAAGCAGCGTGACCGTCGACGTAAGGTTATTGCGCTCCAGGATCAGCTCATCGCGCTCGTGCCGCAACGCGTCCGCGTTTGGGTTGTACTCAATCGCGCTATGCGTAACGATGGGAGCAACCGCCGCCGCTACGTACGTCGGCTTGTCAATCTCAACGACGCGTTCAACGATCTTTTCGACTTCGACCGGGACTTGAACCGTGCGGTCAATATACTTGTCAACGGGGACTTCGACGGTCTTCTCAACGACGCGTTCAACGATCTTTTCGACTTCGACCGGGACTTGAACCGTGCGGTCAATATACTTGTCAACGGGGACTTCGACGGTCTTCTCAATGACGCGCTCTACGATTTTCTCGACCTCGACGGGGACTTCGACGATGCGCTCTACGATTTTCTCGACCTCGACGGGGACTTCGACGATGCGCTCTACGATCTTCTCGACCTCGACGGGGACTTCGACGATCTTCTCGACCTCGACCGGGACTTCTACGATGCGCTCTACGATTTTCTCGACCTCGACCGGGACTTCGACGATCTTCTCGACCTCGACGGGGACTTCGACGATGCGCTCTACGATGTTGTCAACCGGGACTTCGACGCGTCGCTCGACGATTTGCGGAGCCGCATTGGCGAAGTCCGCAGGAGCCGCGACGAATGCGGCAGGTTGAGCATGGCCGCCGACCTCAAGCTCCGCACGCAAGGAGCGAAGCTCGTCCGCGAGATTCTGGCGGGAGTCATTGACGCGCTCATAGCGTTCCGCAAGCTCGTCATACTCCGTCTTGAGATCCTGGAAGTCGACCCGCAGAGTCTCAAGCTCTGCCGCGCCGGAGAACGACCCGATTCCGGAAGCGATCTGATCGGCGGTCAAGCCGCTGTAACGGCTGAGCTCTTGCGTCAGAGTATCGACGTCGACTTTCAGCGTATTGCGTTCTTGCAGCACCTGATCGCGTTTTTGCATCAGCACGTCGTACTCCGCCTTGATCGTATCGCGATCGAGGAGCAGCGCCTCGCGCTCATCGGTCAGCACGTCAAAGTCCGCACGGAGGCTGTGCAGCTCGGAGCGCAGCATATCGACTTCCGCTTTCAGGGAGTCGCGCTCGATAAGGAAGTCGTTGCGCTCACTGCGAAGAATGTCGCGATCGATGGAGACTTCGCTGTGAACGGTCTGCAACTCTTGAAGATCGGCGCGAATTTTGGCGACATCATCGCGCAGACTGTCGCGCTCGGCGGTAAGCGTCTCGACTTTGTCGGCGGCGCCGCTGTGCTCTTCGATTATCGCGTTAAGTTTAACGTTCAGCGCGTCTCGCTCGATTTGTAACGCGTCCCGTTCCGATTTATAGGTCTGAGTACGTCTGGACGCATCCTCGATGTACTCCATGACGTCTTCTTTCTTAAATCCAAGTAACGCGTTCTGGAACTTTTGCATTGATTCAAAACTCCTTTTTTGAAATCATTAGGTTGTGCCGTATTGAGCAATAAACTCTAAACGTTAAGCAGCGCGGATGTTAAGGTCGGAAAAATCCGAGCTTATCTTCCGTAAGGTAGTAAGTTCCGGCTCTGGCCAGCAGACCGCTTTCGACGTGTTTAACGCGAAGCGAGCCGTCAAGGAACCGTTTCGCCGCCTGCTTCTGCTTTTCGGCGTGGCTTACAGGCAGCATGTTTGGCTCACCGTGACAAGTGACAAGGGAATCGACCGCATCCGCGTACCCTGCGATTACGTCCATGCTTTCGATGAATCGCTCGAAATCGCACTGACCTTCGATCATGAAGATCGTGCCGTTGCAGATCATGTCGCCGGTGAAGAACAATCTGCGCGACCGCAGCAGTACGCCTATACTGCCGGGCGTATGACCGGGCAGCGCGACGAACTCCGCAAATTCTCCGCCGCCTAAGTCGAACGTGCGATCAAGCTCGAGCGCGTGCGCCTTCGCACGGAGCTCATCGTCAAGCATCGGAAGATCCTCCGCGCCGATCCATACGCTGTCGAAATGAGAGTGCCCGCCGACGTGGTCGCCGTGCCCGTGCGTTGTGACTACGCTTACGGGCTTATCCGTAATCCGCGCAATTTGCTGTAACAGGTCGTCGCGCCCCATGCCGGAGTCGATCAGAAGCGCGTTCTCCGATCCGACGACAAGGTAACTGTAGGCGAATCCGGGCGTCATGTTCCAAACCCCGGCGGCGATCTCTACCGGCGGTAATGGCGTTGTTTCAGGCATGAGTGCCGCCTCCTATCGTTTCCGCAAGCCGCTTGCCCATCTCGAACGCGGTCTTACAGTCCTCCGGGAATTGCTCGAGGTGCCTGCGCTTCACGGTCTCTACGTCGAACATCGTCGCCGCGTACTTAGAGTAATCCTCGAACTGTTGCGTACCGTAGGCGATCGCGTACTCCGCGTCGCCGATAATCCACGAAGTAGAGCCGACGAGCCCCTTGAAGAACTCGGTATAGAAGTCGCCCGGCGCGTTCATCGTGAATACCCAGCCGACTCGAGCGCGTTTCGGGTATGTCGGAGTGCGATCCTTGTTATACGTGATTGCGGGGAAGAACAGACGTTCGAGGAATGAGCGCGTCGCGCCGGTCACGTCGTTGAAGTACATCGGCGACCCGATTAGGATAACGTCCGCCTCGATTGCCTTTGCCAGTACGGGCGTCAGGTCGTCCTTAAGCGCGCACCGCGCGAAGTGCTTCTCATCAAGCAGCTTACACGCGTGACAGCCGACGCAACCCTTGAACGTGAGGTCGAACAGGCTTAACAGCTCGCCCTCCGCGCCGGGAACGCTCATCGCGCCGTCGAACGCGCTGCGCAGCATTGTCGCGGTGTTTCGGGTCTTGTTGCCCGCGCCAAGTATTGCCAGAACCTTCATGATACAACTCCTCCTGTTATCCCGTCCAAAACTTCGCTGTACGAGGCGTTTAACCGCCGCTGTACGAGGATACCGGAACCGCAGCAACGCGTAGTTTCGAAACAGGTATATTGTTAACCGATTCGCCGCAATGCGGTGAACCTTAGTTACCGGTGGCCGGCGGGCTGTCCGGATTCGTCACGAACGCGGTGAACGTGCTGTTGCAGCACTCGGTTCCGCGGTCGTCATACACCCGTACGGTGTAGACTCTGGTTGAACGCCCGACTTTCAGCGGAGTCGCCTCCGCGTACACGATCGCACCTTTTGGAGATTTGAGGTAGTTGATACTGGATGACAGCGTCACCGCTACGCCGGACCGCAAGTTCGCCGCTACACCCATGGCGAAATCCGCCAGAGTGAAAAGGAAGCCGCCTTGCGCCATGCCGAGCGCATTCGTGTGGCGAGGTTCCAGCCTCGCGCTGACAATCGCGGAGTCCTCGCCAATGCTGTCGATTCCGATTCCGTTATCCATCACGAATCGGTCGTTGAGGAAGTACTCCCGCAGTTGTTCAAGTGTTCTTGTCATGAAGAGGTTCTCCTATATGGTATAATCGTTACTATTTGTCATAATTTTAGGGCTTGCAACGCCTTTTTACAGTAAAAAGTTTACCTTTTCTCGGTTTTGCACGTTAGAGGCGGCGCATTTGACGCCAAACGTCAAATTTTGCTCCACTTTATCCCAAGCGGAGTGTCCTGCAACGCGATCCCCATCGCCTTGAGTTCATCGCGGATCCGATCCGATTCCGCGAAGTCTTTCCGTTGCCGAGCGTCCCGGCGTCGCTCGATCAGACGCTCCACCTCCGCCGCGAGTTCCGCGCCGCCGTCGCTATCGCGCCCGTACAATAGCCCCAGCACGTCGGTAAGCTCCCGAAGCAGCTCGACGCTTGACTTCGCGAACTCGCCGGTCAGGCTTTGACGTGCGTTGAGGTCTCTGGCAAGATCGAAGAGCACCGAGATCGCGTCCGCAGTGTTTAGGTCGTCGTCCATCGCCTCGATGAACCGAGCGCGATAGCGGCTCAGCGACTCAAGCTCCGATTCGGTCGCCGGATGCGGTTCCGCGTTATTCGCGATGAACGTGAGGTTGTCAAGCGTCGAGTACAACCTGTCCAGCGCGGCGGTCGATTGCCGCAGCGATTCCTCCGTATAGTTGAACGGGCTGCGGTAGTGCGCGGAAAGCAGGAAGAATCGGATCGCCTCATATCCGTACGCCTCCGCAGCCGTGCGAACCATGAAGAAGTTGCCCTCTGACTTACCCATCTTGCGGTCGCCGACGTTAAGCATACCGACGTGGAGCCAGAATCTGGCGAAGCTTACGCCGCTTGCGGACTCCGACTGTGCGATCTCGTTCTCATGGTGCGGGAAGATAAGATCAGAGCCTCCGCAATGGATGTCGATCGTCTCGCCGAGGTGGTGACTGCACATGGCGGAGCACTCGATATGCCAGCCCGGGCGACCCGCGCCCCAAGGGCTGTCCCAAGCGGGTTCACCGGGTTTCGCACGTTTCCAAAGTGCAAAGTCGCCCGCGCTGCGCTTGCGGTCGTCGGATTCGACTCGCACGCCGGATTCCAGCGAGGCAATATCTTGTCCGCTGAGCTTGCCATAGTCCTTGAAACTGTGCACGTCGAAGTACACGTCGCCGTTGGACTCGTATGCGTTGCCCTTGGAAACGAGAGTCGAGATCATCGCGATGATTGCGGGCACGCTTTCCGTTGCACGCGGGTGAATATCGGCGGGACGCAGGTTGAGACCCTCGGCGTCGGTGAGGTACTCCGCGATGTATTTCTCGGCGACTGCCGCCGCCGTCAACCGCTCCTCCGCCGCTTTGCGGATGATCTTATCGTCGATGTCCGTGAAGTTCTGCGCGAACGTGACCGCGTAACCGATGTACTTTAGGTAACGCCGCAGTACGTCCGATATTACGAACGTTCGCGCATTGCCCACGTGGAACAGGTTGTAGACCGTCGACCCGCAGTTGTACATCTTCACCTTGCCGGGTTCCAGAGGCTCGAACGTTTCCTTGCGGCGGGTCAGTGTGTTGTAAAGCTTCATATAATCTCCGTAGTAAAATGATGAGGGATCCGTATTCTAATGCCGTTGGTATTGTCATAAGTGTGCGCATGCTGCTTCGCCGCCTTCATTGCAGCGGCGTACAAGCTGCTATTGTCAGATGTACGCGCCGTCAAGTGCGTCAAGCTCCCGACGTTTCTCCGAGGCGGCGGGGCCGACGACCGTGGTGCCTTGAGAGACTTCCTTGACCACGACGGCTCCGGCGGCGATCTTCGCGTTGTCATGCACGGTGAATGGGCCGAGGATCTTCGCTCCCGCGCCGATTACCACGTTGTTACCGATCGTCGGGTGACGCTTGCCCTTATCTTTGCCGGTTCCACCGAGAGTCACTTGATGGTAAAGGAACACATCGTCCCCGATCTCGCACGTTTCACCGATAACGACGCCCATGCCGTGATCGATGACGAAGCGTCTGCCGATCTTCGCTCCGGGATGGATCTCTACGCCCGTGCACCGACGCGCATGTTGCGATACCGCTCTCCCAAGGAACCTCAGCCCGCGAGTCCATAACCAGTGCGCAACGCGGTAGTACAGCCACGCGTGCAGCCCGGGATACAGCAGGAAAATCTCCAGCGACGACCTCGCCGCGGGATCGTTCTTCTTGTACGCGTTGATGGTCTCTCGCAATTTTGGGAAAAGCATACTTTCCACCTTGACAGATCGACTTTTTTGTTATATGATATGATACGGACGTGAGGAACTTGCAAGTCCCCGGGATTCCGCCCCTCAGACGCAACCACCTATTGCTATTATATCATACATTCCACTTAACTACAAGGGTAAACTTAATGAAGAGTTCAAGAATTTTTTGTGTACTTTGCACTTTATTGCTAATATTGCATACCTTTGTGCCTGCGACGGCGAACGCGATAGAAGGATTCGAGATCGAGGCCGCTGCCGCAGTGCTTATGGACGCGGAGACGGGCGAGGTGTTCTTCTCGAAATCCGCGCATGTCTCGCTGCCGCCGGCCAGTACGACGAAACTGATGGCAGTGCTGATCGCCGTCGAGGCGATCGAGGCCGGCACCGTCGCGCCGGAGGATCGCGTCACCGCCTCCGACCGCGCTCGGTTCGACCTAACGTTTGACAGCTCCACCGCGAACATCCAACCCGGCGAGATTATGTCGCTGGAGGATCTGCTGTACTGCGCTCTCGTCGTATCCGCGAATGAGGCGTGCAACATAATCGGCGAGTACATCTCCGGCGATATCGAGTCCTTCGTCGCGCTGATGAACCGCCGCGCCGGAGAGCTTGGCTGCAGTGACACGAACTTCGCGAATACTCACGGGTTACCGAACGAGTCGCACTACACGTCCGCGTACGACCTTGCGCTGATCGCTCGGGAGGCGTTGCGGCACCCGACGCTGGTCAAGATCGCGAACACCGTTAAGTACACGATTCCGGCGACGAATCTATCGGGCGAGCGAGCGATCCGCACGACGAACTATCTCCTGCGCGAGGAGACTCCGCAGTACTACTACGCGGACGCGGTCGGATTGAAGACGGGCTATACCGGTGCGGCGGGTCACTGCTTGGTATCGTCGGCGTCGAAGTCGGGCATGAGCGTTGTATCCGTCGTACTCGGCGCGGCTGCGCCCGAGGTCGAGAAAGGCGTGTTCATCACGGAAAGCTTCACGGAGACGCGCCGCATGTTCCAGTGGTTCTTTGCCAACTATGGGTATAAGGATATTTTGAAGAGCTCCGAACTTATCGATTCGGTCGAGGTGCGGCTTGGCAAAGGCGCCGATCAAGTCGTAATCCATCCGGAGTCCGGAATCCGCATCATCCTGCCGAACGACGTCGCGCCCGAGGAAGTCTTCGTCCGTACGGTAGGATATGACGCCGAGGGCGAGCCGGGCTCAGAAACCGTCACCGCGCCCGTCGCGAGAGGTCAGCGGCTCGGTGAAATCACGCTTACCTATAACGGTAAAGTGTACGGGCCGGTCCCGCTGGTCGCGAACTCGAACGTCGAACTTGACCGCTGGGCGTACCTTGCGGATCAAGCGGGTAAGACGCTTGACAAAGCGTGGATTAAGGTAACGTTCGGCGTGGTAGTGCTTTTGTTCGGGCTGTATCTGTACCTTGCGGCACGAAGATCCGTACGCATCCGCAGGCTCAAACGTGCTCAGGCGCGTAAGCGGCCGGAGCGCGTCGTGTACCGCGACGACTAAACGTCAAGCAGAATCACTTTACATATTGAAAGGTGGTATCCCAAATGTCAAGAGTCAAGATTAACCCGGTCGATTCGTCGCTGCCGTTCGCACTGCCGACGCTGGATTTCAGCGCGGTCACGCGTAAGTGGGTCGACGTCGACTACACACCGGAGAAGCCTCACCCGGCGCGAAAGCTGGACGTCTATCTGCCCGAGGAGGGCGATGGCCCGTTCCCGACGATCATCTGTATACACGGCGGAGCGTTCTGGGGCGGGGCGAAGAACGACTTCCAAGTCGCCGCGTATATGGAGGCGCTGGACGAGGGCTTCGCCGTCGCAAGCGTGGAGCAGCGTCTGTGCGCAACTCTGCCGGATGGCTCGTACGATCCGCAGGGTCGATTCCCGAACCCGGTATACGACTTCAAGGCGGCGATTCGATTCCTGCGTGCGAACGCCGCGGCGTACAAGTTGGACTCGACCCGCTTTGCAACGGCGGGTGGCTCCGCCGGAGGCTATCACGCGTTCTTCGCAGCAGCGACTGCCGACGTGCCCGCGCTGTATGACGCGTCGCTCGGATTCTCCGGCGTTGACGGGCGGGTTCAAGCGGTCGTCGATTGGTTCGGGGTCGGAGATCTCGTCACGCAGTCTCAGTTCACGGAGGACACGCCGCCGATGAAACTGCCGAACGGTACGGAGATGAAGATGGCGAACTATGCGGACGTGTTCCTCGGGGTAAATGCGCGGGAACTCCCGACGCTTGCGCACTTCGCGAATCCGGAGACGTGGGTAACGCCGCAGCTGCCGCCGACGCTGCTGCAACACGGGATCGCGGACGAGATCGTTCCGATCGAGTGCTCCCGTAGGCTCGCAAAGCGAATCGACGAAGTGTGCGGGACGGGACGCGTTATCCTCGAGCAGTTCGAGGGCTATACTCACGGCGACATGCGGTTTAACTCGCCGGAGAACATCGCCCATATGGTTGCGTTCCTGAAGGATGTGATGAGATAGCAGATGAGAGTGTTGTTTGTATGCACGGGAAACACGTGCAGAAGTCCGCTGGCGGCGGCGATATTCAAGGCGATCGCGCCGCCGGGCTGGAGCGTGGACTCTTGCGGCACCGACGTTTACACGTCGCGCAAGGCGTCCGGAGGTTCGTTCAAAGCCGCGAAGCGGTTCGGGCTGTCACTGCGTAACCATCGCTCTAAGCAGCTTAACGATAGGCTGGTGCTTGATTCAGACTATGTGTACTGCTTGACTATGGGGCACGCATCGATGCTGCTGTCCGATTTCCCCGATCTTGCTCACAAGATTCGTACAATGCCGGGCGGCGATATCAGCGACCCGTTCGGCGGCTTCGACGAGGAATACATGCGTTGCGCCGAGCAAATCAAGACCGCCGTCGAGGCGATCGTCGCTGAACTTAAAACAGAGATAGGAGACAAAACATGAAGAAAACGGTTAAGAAATGCGTGCTCGCGTACTCCGGAGGATTGGATACGAGCATAATCATCCCGTGGCTTAAGGAGAACTATGGCTGCGAGGTCATCGCGGTAAGCGCGGACGTCGGGCAAGGCGACGAGCTTGACGGGCTGGAGGCTAAAGCGATCGCGACCGGCGCGTCGAAGCTGTTCGTTGAGGACATCGTTGACGAGTTCATCGACGACTTCGTCATTCCCACGCTTAAAGCCGGAGCGAAGTACGAGGGCTATTTGCTCGGCACAAGCTTTGCGCGTCCCGTTATTGCGAAGCGCATCGTGGAGATTGCCAAGCGAGAGGGCGCGGACGCGATCGCTCACGGCTGCACCGGTAAGGGCAACGACCAGGTGCGGTTCGAGCTTACCATCAAGCGGTTTGCACCGAATCTTACGATTATCGCGCCGTGGCGGGAGTGGGACCTGAAATCGCGGGACGACGAAATCGATTACGCGGAGGCGCGTAACATCCCGCTGAAGATCAATCGCGAGACGAACTACAGCAAAGATAAGAACCTGTGGCACTTGAGCCATGAGGGGCTGGAGCTGGAGGATCCCGCGAATGAGCCGTTGTATAGCAAGCCGGGATTCCTGGAGATGACCGTACCGCCGGAGCTTGCGCCGGATAAACCCGCGTACGTTGAGATCGGGTTCGAGCGCGGCGTACCCGTAAGCGTGGACGGTGAGCGGTTGAAAGCATCCGACGTTGTGCGCAGGCTGAACAAGATTGGCGGCGCGAACGGGATCGGACTGCTGGACGTTGTGGAGAATCGGCTGGTCGGCATGAAGTCTCGCGGAGTGTACGAGACTCCCGGCGGCACGATACTCTACCACGCTCACGAAGCGTTGGAGTCGCTGACGCTTGACAAGACGACGCTGCACGCGAAGACTCGGTACGCCGTCGAGTTCGCGGAGCTTGTCTATAACGGGCAGTGGTTCACTCCGCTACGCGAGGCGCTAAGCGCGTTCGTTGATAAGACTCAGGAGACCGTTACGGGCACCGTGAAACTGAAGCTGTACAAAGGCGGCGTCACGAACGCGGGCGTTACGAGTCCGTACAGTCTGTACAGCGAGGCGATCGCGACGTTCGGGGAAAGCGACTACAACCAAGCGGATGCGGAGGGCTTCATTAACCTGTTCGGACTGCCCGTTAAGGTTCACGCGCTTCGCGAGCAGGGCTTCCTATCAAAATAGACGGACGGTGTCACAAATGAGTAATACGACGGGCAACGCGATGTGGGGCGGGCGATTCGGGAAGGGCAGCGCGAAGATCGCGGATCGGCTGAACTTCTCGATCGGGTACGACGTGCGCATGTATCGCGAGGACATTTTCGGCAGCATCGCCCATGCGCGGATGCTGGCGAACCAAGGCATAATCAGCCGCGAGGACGCGGACGCGATCATCGTTGGGCTGGACGGCATACTGCGCGACTGGCATTCGCTGGAACTGCCCGAATCCGCCGAAGACGTGCACATGGCCGTCGAGACGCTGCTGACGGAGCGCGTCGGCGACGCGGGTAAGCGGCTGCATACCGCTCGAAGCCGCAATGACCAAGTCGCGACCGATATTCGGTTGCACCTGCGGCATCGCGGCAGCTCGCTTGAGATTAAGCTATTGAAGCTGTTGCGAGTTCTGTCGAACCTCGCGAAAACGCACCTCGAGTCGGTGATGCCCGCATACACGCACATGCAACGCGCTCAGCCGTCCACATTCGCGCATTGGCTGATGGCGTACGCGCAGATGTTCCGCCGCGACCTCGGGCGATTGCGCGATTGCGTTACGCGCATGAACGAGTGCCCTCTGGGCAGCGGAGCGTTATGCGGGACGACGTATCCGATCGACCGTGACGCCGTCGCGAAAGAGCTGGGGTTCAACGGGATCACGCAGAACTCGCTGGATGCGGTAAGCGACCGCGACTTCGCGCTGGAGCTGCTGTCCGCTCTGTCAATTGCGCAGATGCACATGTCGCGTATCTCTGAGGAGATTGTGCTGTGGTGCAGCTGGGAGTTTCGGTTCCTCGAGCTTGACGACGCGTTCGCGACGGGAAGCTCGATGATGCCGCAGAAGAAGAACCCGGACGTCGCGGAGCACATTCGCGGTAAGACGGGACGCGTGTACGGTGCGCTGACGACACTGTTGACGGTGATGAAGGGGTTGCCGCTTGCCTATGACGGCGATATGCAGGAGGACAAGGAGGCGCTGTTCGACGCGCTGGACACCGTTGAGCTGTGCGCGGAGGGACTCGCGCAGACTCTCGCGACTGCGACGGTGCTGACGGACAATATGCGTACGGCGGCGTCTCGCGGGTTCATCAACGCGACCGATTGCGCCGACTACCTCGTGACTAAGGGCGTGCCGTTCCGCGACGCGCATGAGATCGTCGGGCGGCTTGTCAAATA
>JAITGH010000009.1 GCA_031280855.1 Oscillospiraceae bacterium
TAATAACTGCAAGCTGGTTACGTTCGCCAACGCGGTCGAGGACAACCCGTTTATGGCGGGCGCGTTCCACGGCTCCGGTGAGGGTGAGCGCGTGATCAACGTTGGGGTAAGCGGGCCGGGAGTCGTCAAGACCGCGCTTGAAAGCTGCCGCGGCGCATCGTTCGACGTAGTTGCGGAGACGATCAAGCGCACGGCGTTCCGCGTGACTCGCGTCGGGCAGCTCGTCGCGCTGGAGGCGTCGAAGCGGCTTGGCGCGCAGTTCGGGATCGTCGACTTAAGCCTCGCGCCGACGCCCGCAATCGGCGATAGCGTTGCGGACATTCTGGAGGAACTCGGACTGGAGAGCGTTGGCACGCACGGAACGACGGCCGCGCTGGCGCTGCTTAATGACGCGGTGAAGAAGGGCGGCGTGATGGCGTCCGGGCATGTGGGCGGGTTGAGCGGCGCATTCATACCGGTAAGCGAGGACGCGGGCATGATCCGGGCGGTGGAGCGCGGAGCGCTGACGCTGGATAAGCTTGAGGCGATGACGTGCGTTTGCAGCGTCGGGCTGGACATGGTCGCGGTGCCCGGTTCGACGTCTGCTGCGACGCTTGCGGCGATAATCGCGGACGAAGCGGCGATCGGCGTGGTGAATAATAAGACGACGGCGGTGCGGATAATACCCGCGCCGGGTCTGGAGGTCGGCGCTCGCGTTGACTTCGGCGGGTTGCTTGGCTCCGCACCCGTCATGCCGGTAAGCGGATACTCGTCCGAGCTGTTCATCGCCAGAGGCGGGCGGATACCCGCGCCGCTTCACAGCGTCCGTAATTGAGGGTTACAGATGGACGGAAGAGCAATCGTCGTTATAACCGGACCGACGGCTACGGGGAAGACTCGGCTGAGCGTACTGCTGGCGAAACGATTCGGCGGCGAGATCGTCAATGCGGACTCCATGCAGGTTTATCGCGGTATGGATATCGGCACGTCGAAACCGACGATTGAAGAGCGCGGCGGTGTGCCGCACCACATGTTCGATATCGTGGAGCCCGGCGACGCGTACAGCGTCTCACGCTACGTCGAGGAGGCGACGAAAGTCGTCACGGAGATTCAGGCGCGAGGCAACGTTCCGTTCGTCGTCGGCGGTACGATGCTGTACATTGACTCGCTGGTGCGCGGGCGAACGTTCGCGGCGTCCGATCCCGATGTGCGTAAGGCGGTCGAGTCGCTGAGCGACCCGTACTCCGAGCTTAAGCGCGTTGACCCCGATGGCGCGGCGAATCTGCACCCGAACGATCGGCTGCGCGTCGTACGCGCTTTGGAGATCGTGCGCCTTACGGGGAAGACGATTGCGCAGCATAACGCCGAGACCATGAGCAGAGCGGACGCGTTTAACTCGACGAAGATCGCTTTAGACTTTGCAGATAGGAATTTTTTGTATTTTATGATTGACAAGCGCGTGGACAGTATGTTAAAATGTGGTTTAGTTGATGAGGTTCGGCGTTTGAACGTACGGACGAACGCGATCGGGTACAAGGAGATCGCGGCGGCACTTCGCGGAGAATGCTCGATGGACTCCGCGGTGATGTCCGTAAAACAGGCGAGCCGCAACTACGCGAAGCGTCAGATTACATGGCTGAGGCAAGACTTGAGCGTTAACCGAATACTGCGGGACGAAGAGATCGATATGGAGCGAACTTTGCACATCTCGACGGGAATCCTTGAAAAGGCGGGTTATAATGCGATCAATCCCGACGTGTAAGTTTCAGGACGCTTGTGTTATCATACGGACGACCTCCGCATAGGGACGGAGTTCGATTGATCGGTAAGAATCAGAAAGGAAATACATAAAATGCAAGAGAACCAACCCGCGAGTCCCATCAGTCTTCAGGACTACTTCCTGAACACGTTGAGAGGTCAGCGCATCCCCGTAACCGCGTTCCTGGTGAACGGTTTCCAGCTGAGGGGGACGGTAATCGCCTTCGACAAGTACACGGTAGTACTTGACAGCGACGGCAAGCAGCAACTGATCTACAAGCACGCGATCTCGACGTTGATCCCAATCAGGTCGATTCCGCTGGAGTAAGATTCCGGCGTGGACGAGGGTCAGCGGGCTCAAGCCCGTGCGGCGCGGCTTCGCAAGTCGTTCGCAGATAGTAGTCGAGGGCGCCGCACGAATCGAAGCGAGTGCGGCTAAGCGGTAACGATGAAGATCGCAGCGCAGACTAGGCGGAGCACGATTTTGACGCCATGCGGCTTCCTGACCGGGAAGCCGCTACCGTTAGTGGAGGATAAGAGAAAGATGAATCGGCAGAAGATGGGCAGCAGCGTATGGTTCGGGCTTATAACCGTGTTGATTGCGGTCGGGATTATCGCATATTTGACGATTTATGCCAGAGACGCGATGCAAAGCGGGATTCTGACGGTCGAGGCGACAGAGTACGTTTCCTACGATACGGTCAATGCCGATGGGATAGTAACGCGTGACGAGGATCCGATTCGCGAGACGGATTTCGGCAGTTTTGTGTACATCGCCGCCGAGGACGGCAAGCACGTTGCGGTTGGTGAGATCGTCGCGTACAGCTATACCTCGGAGACTGTGTGGAAATCGTCGGAGCGCAAGCATCTGCTGGAGTTGGCGATAGCGGATCTAAGCGGGTCGCTGGACGCGCTTGGGCAAGTATCGCAGGAGCGCTTTGATACGATGCTGCGTGAGACCATAATGGAGCTTAAGCTGAAGTCCGGCTCCGGCGATTACCGTGTTGCACGGGAGATCGCGGAACGCCTGATGATCGTTGCGAAAGCCTCGGCGGACGCGGGTGCGTCGATAGAGGAACTCCGGCGGGAGCGCGACTCGATCCCTGACGCGTCGACCTCCAGCTTGGCGGCGGCGTCGCCCGCGCTGTTCTCGAGATACGTCGACGGGTTCCTTGGTAACGCTCGGCTGGATCCGCAGAACATCGAGACCGTCATGCCGGACGAGCTTACCATACTCATGCACACGAATCCGCCTACGTCGAACGCGATCGTCGGGAAGCTTGTATACGGGAAGAAGTGGTACATGCTGGCGAACGTAGATGCTCGAACGGGCGCGAGCCTTGCCATGCAGATCGGCAAGAACGTGAAGATGCTGGTCGACGGATTAGCCGAGCCGTTGACGATGGAAGTGGAGAGCGTCAGCCTGCCGCAGAGCAACCTTTACACGGTCGTGTTCTCCTGCAACTATGCGCTTCGTGAGGCGAGCGAGCTTCGAATCGTGAAGTGCAGTCTGATAATGAACGAGTATAAAGGGCTGCGAGTGCCGCGAGACGCACTTCGGTTGGAGGCGCGAACTTCCGGCGGTCAGGCTCAGCCGTGCGTATACATTGCGGCGGGACCGTTTCTAGAGCGGAAGTTCGTGAAGATTCTCTATGAAGAGGAAGACTTTTACATATTGGCGGACGACGTGTACACGGACGACGCACTTCGCGACGGCGATCTGGTAGTAGTTGGGGGGACGAATCTGTACGACGGCAAGATCATAACGTCATAGAAATTTCACTTTTACATAACACAGGGCTAAAGTTTACACCAAAATTATACGATAGTATAAGTACAGCGAGGTAAAGCGTTATGACAACCGTGTCAACCTGCATTGCCGACAACGTCGCCGAAGTGCGCGGGCGTATTGCGGACGCCGCGATCTCCGTTAACCGCGATCCATCGTCCGTTACGCTTATCGCGGCAAGTAAGATGCAGGACTCACGCGCCGTTCAAGCGGCGATTCAAGCCGGAGTCGACGCGTGCGGTGAGAATAAGGTTCAAGAGCTTGTCGCCAAGCACGCCGAGGGTGCGTACGCGCTCAAGCCGTCTCACTTCATCGGGCATTTGCAGCGAAACAAGGTCAGCAAGGTTGTGGGACTCGCCGCGTTGATTCAGTCGATCGGGTCAAGCGAACTTGCGAGCGAAGTCTCCGAGCGTGCGCTTAAGCTTGGAATCGTGCAGGACGTATTGTTGGAGGTCAACATCGGCGGTGAAGCGTCGAAGAGCGGATACGCGGTCGACGGATTCGAGGACTCGCTGGAGTCAGCGCTGACACTTCGCGGCATACGGGTACGCGGGCTGATGTGCATACCGCCGGTGGTAGAAGTCGGTAGAGCGAATTCTGAGTATTTTGACCGCATGGCGAAAATTTTTGTTGACAATCAGCACAAAATGTTGCATAATGGTGACGTAACCTATTTATCGATGGGGATGAGCGGAGACTTCGAAGACGCGATACGTCACGGCGCGAACATGGTGCGAGTGGGCAGGGCGATCTTTGGCAGTCGATACGGTTGATTCCGTCAGACCTTACAAGTATACTATAACAGACGAGGTGGAAGATAATGGGTTTCATTGATTCTCTCAAGTCGTGGACAGACATCTTATTCGAGCATGGGGAAGACGAGGACGAAGACCTTGACCTCGGGTTTCA
>JAITGH010000026.1 GCA_031280855.1 Oscillospiraceae bacterium
GATACTCGGGCTGATTCATCTCAACGACGGTACCGTGACGTGGAACATCCCGCGCTCCGACGTCGGAGCCACGATCGACGCGCCCGCATACCATCGTGAGCTTAGCATTCGCGGTAACCTTGTAGCTCAGGCGAATCTTCTGAAGCAAGCCCCCGGGCCGCTGCGAATCTCCTCGCTTATGCAGCGACTCAAAATCGACGAGATAACCGCCGGAAGCCGGAGTATGCGCAATCTGCTTACGTATCAGACTCAAGCGGCCGCGATCGCGATGGCGATGCTTGGTCACCCTGATCTGCTGTTACTTGACGAACCGCTCGTCGCGCTTAACCTCGAGTGCCGCTTGGCGTTCATCGAGCTATTCAACGAGGAGTACCGCAGTTCCGGTAAAACCGCGCTGATCACCGCCGAGTCAAAGGACGATCTTGCGGATCTCGTCTCCGACTTTATACATATCGACGGAGGGAAAAATGCTTAGATCAGAATTTCAAAAGTTCTCGAAGAGTCCGTACTTGATCGTCGTGACGCTCTTCATGGTTGTCGGTGCAATCTTCCTTTCGTCTCGAGAGGGCGCAATGCGGTACGGACTCTTCACGTCGGGTGATATGTTTCAATTTCTCGAAAGCACTCACGCCGACCATAACCGCGCTACCCAAATCGTGGCGGATTACTGGCGGATAGACCGCGATTGGATCGCGCAGAACTCCACAAACATCGTCGACATCGCGTTCACGACTCACGGCGTCCAATTCAGCCGCTTGCTGAACGCGTCGCTCGGGTTCGCGATTCTGGGCGTGCTGTTCGCGCCGTACTATATCGGGATGGATTTCAAATCACGGCTTTGGAACAACATGCTCTACGTCGGACACAAAAGAGCCCGCATATTCAGCGGCAGAGTCATTGCATACTTCACGCTGGTGATACTCTTCTCACTG
This sequence comes from Oscillospiraceae bacterium, assembly GCA_031280855.1. Classification (GTDB taxonomy): domain Bacteria; phylum Bacillota; class Clostridia; order Oscillospirales; family Oscillospiraceae; genus JAISJH01. The sequence goes on from JAITGH010000026.1 coordinate 933, forward strand.
GTCACGACGTTCATACTGATCGTGCAGTACTCCGGAACGGTTTTCGACAAACTACCCTCGTCAGAGATCTGGAGCGGTATCCTAAAGAAAATCGTGTACGATGCCGCGTACATGTCGGTGCCGCTGGCATTCGTCTATCTGTTCAAGGGTGCGGTCTACCCCGCGCTTTGCACTCTCGCGGTCAACGGCTCGATCTGGATCGGACTGAACGTATACGGAAAGCCGAACGAGACGCAGGCGTTCTCACAATCGCCGGTGAATCTGCCGATGAAGATTGACACTCTGCCGTCATTCAACATGACGCAGGTTCCAATCGTCGCCCCCGCGTTGATAATCATGATCAGCGTCGCACTGGCGTACTACTTCTTCAAACGAGCCGATCTGTACTGACACCGGACACAACCATCGCGCCCGGAGTTCGTTCAGAACCTCGGGCGCACGGATGCGTGAATCACCTATCGCAGGTAATCCATCAGCGTGGGCTGAATGATATACGACCCGGAACTCAGCGCGGCCTTGTACACCGTTTCCGCCATCTTGTACTTCATGATAAGCTCCGCCTCGTCCGCATCTTCCGCGTTCGACTTCATCTCGATATAGTTGATCTCATCCGAGTCATAGCGATTCTCCAGCAGGTCAAGCCGATTCGTTCGACCGCCAATGTCGGAGGTCATGGACAGCACATGCTCCTGAGCCTGTTGAAGCTCGCCGATGTACTTGTTAATATCGCTCGCGCTCGAGTTCGTATTATTCAGCGAGTTATACAAGTCGTCAAACAGCCCGATCAGCGTCTTCGGAGCACCCGCCGAATCGTAACCATAGATCGCGACCCGCGTCCCGTTGAACGACAGCGGCATCTGAGCGGAGACTCCGACGTCGATCGTCACCACGTCGTTCGCGTAAGGTGCGGCAACCGCAGTAGCAAGCGAATCGCCGTTATAGGTGAACGCTCCGGTAGCGGCGTTGAACTCGAACGGCGCAACCGACTTCCCACTCGCGTCAAGGTGCCCCAGCGTATTGTAGCCGCCGTAGATGTACTTGTCGCCCTGCGTCATGTTCAGCGTCGACAACATCTGATCGCGGAGCTGCTTGACTTTCGCCGCGATGTTCGTGCGGTCGTACGGAGTCAGCGTATCGTTCGCGCCCTGTATCACTCCGTCGAGAGCTTCCTTGATCAGCTCGTTCATCTCGTCAAACCCGGTCTCAACGGATACCATCCACGATTGCGCGGTCTTCACGTTCTCCTGATAGTCCGCGACTTGACGCAGCTTCGCTCTGGCTTGCTGGCTGTAGATCAGACTTATCGGGTCGTCGCTGATGTGCGCGTACTTGCTGTGCTCCGACGACATCTGGGTTTGCAGTTGCCCCATGCGCTCCAGCGTGTTATTGAGGTTGCCGGTGAACGTATTGACCAGCATCGCGTTCGTTACTCTCATTTGTACGTCTCCTTATATGTTCAACTCGAGGCGATTAATCACAGCCCAACCCTGCCGGTACGGTTAATCAGCGTATCGAGTATATCGTCCATGACCGTGATAACGCGGGAGTTCCCGCTGTATGCGTGCTGATAGCGGATCAGGTTCGTCATCTCCTCATCGAGCGATACGCCCGAGACCGATATGCGCGAGTTCTGCACCGCCAGCGTCTGAGCCTCTTGCGCCTTGCCGCGATCCTTACTCTGCGACAGCGTCAGCGCGATCGTAAGCTCGCCGTCGTTGACGTAGTCCTCGAACGACCCGAGTGCCGGATTACTCGCGCCCGCGCTTATCAGCTTGCTTGAGCGCAACGCGAACATCGCAACCGCGAGCGCGTTGTTACCCTCTTGCGTCTCCGGACGTCCCGTCATCGGATTAAGCGAGATCACCTTGTTGGACAGCGCGACCTTATACGCGCCGTTGTCCAGATCCGCGATATCATCGCTCAGCCGAATGTTCTTCGCGGTGATATCGGTAAGTGCGGCGGTTCGCTCCGCATCGTCAATAAATGAGTCGCCGTTCGAGTCCACCGCTCCGCCGTTGTAGAAGAAGTCGACGCCGGTTACGGACGCCAGCGTCTGAGTCGGCAGAGTCCAGCCCGCGTTGTGGATCTTGTTGACCTCGTAAACCAACGCTCTCGCAAGCGTGTTCAGACGCTCCATGAAGTTCGGGATGCCGATCTTCCCGTTCGCAAGTGCGCTCGTACCCGTGTTGTCGCGAAGGTCAATGTGAGCTTTAAGCTCGCCGCCCGTGAGGACTCCGTAGTGACTTCCGCCGACGTTACCCGCCTGATGCGGCAACTCCAATCCGTTATCGTTATCCGCCGAGAAGAACAGGATTAGCGGGTTCAAAGCGTCTAACGGTCCGACCTCGTTATCGCTGTACGGAACCGAGGTACCCACCGTCGGCAACGTATAGTGCGGCTCCGGACTCGCAAACGGATCGGTGACGTTGATTCGAGTGCTCGTGTCAAGTGCGACCTGCCACTTCATGCGCGGCGGCACCGCGCTCGGATCCGGAGGATCCATCGGAACTTCGTTCACCACGAAACTTGTCTGATACACGTGGTCAACGACGAGCACGCCGTTATTCGGGCTGTTATTCAACTCCACCGGAGACTTAGGGTTACCGTTAGCGTCATATTTGTACGCGTTCGCCTCCGTGAAGTTACTTGCGGTTCCGCCGACCCACAGCCGGAACTTGCCGTCGGGACCCTCGTCATAGTTGATGTTCACGATCTGAGAGAGCTGGTCGAGCATTACGTTCCGCTTGTCACGGAGATCGTTCGCCGGCTGACCGTCCGTCGCGATCTCGTATTGATAGATCTGCTTGTTGATCGCGGCGATGTTGTTCGTAAGCGTGTTGATTTTGATCACGTTCGCCTGCACGGTTAGGTTCTCGCTCTCTTGCAGCGCCTCCATGCGCGAGTACATCTGGTGCAGATTCTCCAGCATAGTCTTCGCGTTAGAGATCACGACTTCACGCAGACCCTTGTCCGTAGTGTTACTTGCGGTGAACGTACCGAACGCTGAGAAGAATTTGCTGATATTGTTAACCAGCGACCCGGCTTCCGCGCCCTCAAACAACGCTTGAAGGTACGTTAAGCCTTGTGTGCGAGTGCTCCACTCCGTGCTTAGGTTCGTCTCCGTGCGATACTGGCGGTCAAGGAACTGATCCCGAATCTGCTGCAGGATCTTGGTGTACGAGCCCGCACCGACCAGAGCCATATCGACCGGGCGAAACTTCTGCGTGAACGCGTTAGGATCGTACGCAGTATTCACGATCACCTGACGCGAGTACCCCTCCGTCTCCGCGTTCGCGATGTTATGCCCCGTAACGTCGATGCCCTTCTGGGCAACGTACAGCCCGGACACTCCTATGTTAAGACCGTAGAAAGTCGGTCGCATTGACATGATTGCACTCCTCCGATAATAGAACTGAGCGAATAGTGCGCGGGTCGCGCTGTTACTTGGTTGACGCGAATCAAGCCTTATGTCGCCGCCCGAGCGTAGAACCCTGCGGTTCAGTCTCGGACGGCACACACGTCACTTTCACGGCGGCTTGAACCGCTCACGGCTAATCGACTACACGCTTACGTCAAACGCCGCTGACCTCGCAAGCGGAGACTCCGTCAGCGTACCGCGCTGAGTGTAGTAGTTGCTCAACGGGTCGCTATCCATGGTCAGCATCGCGACCATCGTGTTCACGTACTCCAGATGCGCGGAGATAAGATCGTCGTTCATGCGATTCCGAGCTTTAAGCTCTCTCGCAAGTTCGAGCACCTCAGGCGTCGGCTCACCGCCGCGCTTGGTAAGCACGTTCAACCTGCCGACGAGTTCAAGCTCGAGTTCGGAACACCGCCTAAGCTCATCAACATCGTCGGCCGTTATCGCTAACCGCTTCTCGTACGAGATCGCAAGCAGCTCGCGCAATACTTTCGCCTGATCCATGGCTATATCCATCCTTGATTCTCCTCGGTTAACGTTCATGCAACGAGATTTGCACCGATAGACTCGGCAATCGCGTCCGCACTTAGTTGCCTCGGTTCTGCATGTTGCGGTACAAGATGCTCTCGGCAATCTTGTCGGCTTCGATGAAGTACGTTCCGGCGTTGATTTGCGCCTTAACGGCTTCGATTTTCGAGCTCTGCTCCGACTCGGTCAAGGCTGACTTCGCCGCTCCGAACGCTTTGGAGAACGTTCGAGCCTCCGCGCTTACCGCGACCTCATCATGAGTACCGCGAACTCGGTTCGGCTTGATTTCGGCGGCCTTCGGCGCCGAAGGAGTTACGGACTTTACGTAGTCCAGCTTCCCAATTGGATCGATCTTCATTTCTGTGTTACCTCACTCCGTATTTTTTGGCACTTCCCGGATTCATTACCGGTAATCGCGCAGATTTCGATGTCGCAAGTTGAGCCGCCAGCTTATTCGAGCACTCGTCGCACGCGTCGCCTAACGCGATCGGCTCTCGACAATATCGGCAAGTCAACCCGCCTTTCAAGGGTTTGCGGATCACTACCCGCTTCTCTCGCAGCAACAGTAGGATCACCCACGCAGCCGCTCCGGTTCTCTCCGAAAGTTCGTCAATCGACTCGACGTTCGGGTCGAACCTCGCGTCTCCGATCGACAGATAGTTCGCCACTTTCCGGAACCCGTTCTCGATCTCTTGCATACATGCCGGGCACATCCGCCCGCCCGCCGACTTGAACGGATTCCCGCACTGCTTACACTGGATAATGTTGCTTCCCATTCGTTAACCTACTTCCCGCACGTTACTGCCGCATTTGATTCGCAAGCCCTTCCATCTGATCCCCGGTAGTCAACGCCCGTGACGCCAGTTGGTACGCTCGCTGCGTTCGTATCATAAGTTGCATCTCTTGAGCCATATCGACGTTAGCCATCTCCAGCGAGCCTTGAATCAAGCGGTACTTGTCGAAATCCTCCAAGTACGCCTCCCCGGACGCATCGGTCGCGGAGTACAAACTGCTGCCGTCATACCCCAGCCCCAGAGCGTTTGTGAAACCGTAGACTCCAATCACGGATCCCTCAACCGGCTCGCCATTCACGCGAAACGTGATCCTTCCGGTCGAGTCGATCGCGATCTGCTCCACGCCCTGCGGGATCTCGATCTCCGCGCCGTTCTCGTCAAGAACGAAATGCCCGTTGGAGGTAACCAGCCTCAACCCTCCGGCTTCGTCGGCGGTGACGTACAAGTTCCCAGCTTTAGAGTACTTCACGCCCTCCAATGGAGTCGAGACGCTGATGAACGCGTCGCCCTCAATCGCGAGGTCAAGCTCTCGCCCGGTAACGTTAAACGCACCTCCGGAGCGATTCTTCGTGATCTGCGCGGTAAGCACGCCATGCCCCTTCTGCTGACTGCCCTCCGGGCTGAACGGCTTCCCCGCCTGAGTAATCCCTGCGGTATATAACGCGTCACGGAAGTCTACTCTCGACGCCTTGAATCCGACCGTATTTACATTCGCCAGATTGTCGGCGATTACGTCCAGGCGACGCTGCTGCATCTTCAAACCCATCGCCGCTATCGACATTGTCTCGTTCATCGTTACCTCTCCCCTGCTCCGCTATCTCAATCGGCCTATGTCATTCACGGATTTCCCGTTTATCTGATCTATCATCTGAACCATGCGCTGATTCGTCTCGTACGCCCGATACGTCGACAGCATGTCAACCATCTCTCGCGATATATCGACGTTGCTGTTCTCGAGAAACCCCTGCTTCACGATACTGTCGTCCGGCCAGTCATAGCGATTCGCTCCGCCGCCGTCGAACCAGAGGTTATCGCCCTGCTTCCTCAACTGACCCGCGTTATCGAATCCGACTACGCGCACCGTGGTTTGCCATACGCCGTCAACGAACAGCTCGCCAAGCTCGTTAATCGCGAACTCGTCGCCGCCAACGTAGATTCGCCCCTCCGTACCAAGTACGTAGTTCCCGGAACCGTCCGTTAGGAAGCCCTCGTCGTTAATCGTAAACGCTCCCGCCTTGCTGTAGCGTTCACCCTGCGCCGTTTCAAGTACGAAGTAACCTCCGCCGGTGAGCAGCATATCGGTCGCACGTCCGGTTTCCTCGTAATTCCCCGGGGTCATCATGTCCGAGTAGATCTGATCGACCTGTACCCCAAAGTTCAGAGGACCAACGAGCTCCCGCGCCGACACGACATTGCGGTCGCGATAGTCGTTCAGCCTTTGGATCATCACGTCGCTGAACGTGTGGGAGACTAGCTCGTCGCGCTTATACCCCGTCGTTTCGGCGTTGACTATATTGTTCGTGATGGTCTCCATCTTACGTCTTTGAAAAATCATCCCCGAACCGGCGATATAAAGACCACGAGTCATATCAAGAACCCACTTTCATAAATGAACTTGCAACCGATTGTTACCGTTATGTCATTTTTGCTCATTAAACAGTAACAGCCGCATACTTGCGGCTTCCGGCAAGCACGGCTTACCGGGTCTAACGTGTTCGTATTACGAGGCTGACCTCGTTGCGAGTGATCCCGAGCTCCTTGGCAATCTGCACCTCGTCCTTACCGCTGTCGAGAAGCTCGATGATCTGATCGCGTCTCGAT
>JAITGH010000046.1 GCA_031280855.1 Oscillospiraceae bacterium
GATGAACGTTCTCGGCACTCACGACACTATGCGGATCCTTACGGCACTGGGCACGGGAAGCTCGGCGAAGAGTCGGCGCGAGTTCTCCAAGTTCCGCATGACAGAGCGCGAGTACGAGCTTGGTAAACGCAGGCTTATGATTGCGTCCGCGTTGCAGTACACGTTGCCCGGATTCCCATGCGTATATTACGGCGATGAGGCGGGAATGCAGGGCGGCGCGGATCCGTTCAACCGATTGCCGTTCCCTTGGGGGCACGAGGACGCGGAGCTTCACGATTGGTACCGTTACCTCGGCTCCGTCCGGCGCCGGCACTACGCTTCGCTTGCGGGAGGCTCGTACAAGCTGATCAGAGCGTCGGGCGCGGAGTTCTCGTTCGCTCGGGGGGACTCGCTGATCGTCACCGTCGACGCCGACGAGCTAACAGTCGAAATAGTAGATAGGACGTAGCGAATTAGGAATGAGTGAGCAGGAAATAGTAGAGCGCGAACCACGCAGGTACCGCTATCCCAACGTCTCCCGTAACTAATTCCCGGTTCCAAATTCCTATCCCGGAGGTTATGAATGGATAAATATCGGTTCGCGGAACGCTTTGAAGAGAAGATCGAGACGACCAGCGGCACGCTTATCAGCGAGGCGACGGTTGAGAACTGCTATAAGGCGATCGCGGAGCTGGTCAAAGATCAGATCACCCGCTATTGGGTACGCACGACTCGAAGATATCATGAGGAGCAAGTCAAGCAAGTGTACTACTTCTCGCTCGAGTTCATGCTTGGCAAGACGCTGGAGAAGAGCCTCGAGTTCCTCGGGCTGGAGAAAGTAGCGCGAGAGGCGCTGGCGTTCTACAACGTCGATCTGGACGACGTATACAAGGCGGAGCCTGACCCGGGGCTTGGCAATGGAGGGTTGGGACGGCTTGCCGCCTGCTTCATGGATAGTCTCGCGAATCTGGACATACCCGGTCATGGTTGCAGTATCCGTTACCAGTACGGGCTGTTCGAGCAAAAGATCGTCAACGGCTATCAGGTTGAGCAACCCGACTATTGGCTGCGCAATGACAATATCTGGGAGATTAAGAAGCCCAATAAGTCTTGCATCGTCAAGTACTACGGCAATATCCACGAGGTCGACGACCCTCAAACCGGGCGTAAGCACTTCATTCACGAGAACTATGAGGCGATCCGAGCCGTGCCGTACGACGTCGCAGTCGTAGGCGATGCGGACGATCGCACCGTTAACACGCTTCGGCTCTGGAGCGCGGAGAGCGTCAAGCAATTCGACTTCGGTCAGTTCAGCGTCGGCAACTACGTCGGGGCTCAAGCCGGGCGTTACGCAGTCGAGGCGATAAGCGAGGTCCTGTACCCCGACGACTCCAACTATCAGAACCGATTGCTCCGGCTCAAGCAGCAGTACTTCTTCGTCTCCGCCGGTTTGCAAAGCATTATGCGCCACTACAAGAAGCACTACTCCGATTTCCGGGAGCTTCCCCGCTATATCTGTATCCACATCAACGATACGCACCCCGCGCTCGCGGTGCCGGAGCTTATGCGAATCCTTATGGACGACGAGGGGTTCGGCTGGGACGAAGCTTGGGAGATTACCTGGTCGACCATCAGCTACACTAACCACACGATCATGCCGGAGGCGCTCGAGAAATGGCGGGTCGACGTGTTCTCCACGCTCCTGCCGCGAATCTACATGATCACGCAGGAGATCAACGAGCGCTGGTGTCGGGAACTAATCGAGCAAGGCTTCAACGAGGAGCGTATCGCTCGCATGGCGATCATCGCGTACGATGAGGTTCGCATGGCGTACCTGGCCGTCGTGGGAAGTCACAGCGTCAACGGCGTCGCCGAGGTTCACAGCCGACTGCTTAAAACCGAGCTGTTCCGCGACTTCCGTGAGGTCTTCCCCGAACGCTTCACAAACGTTACCAACGGAGTCACTCAGCGCCGCTGGCTTCACCGCTCTAACCACGGGCTGGCAACCTTGCTGAGCGAGGCGATCGGCGACGACTGGAAGCGCAACATGCGGCTCCTCACTCAGCTCGACTCCGGCGGAGTCGTGCGCGACCCCGCGTTCCTGGAACGGCTTGCGCGAATCAAGCACTCCGAGAAGGAGCGGCTCTCGAAGCTTATCATGGACTCCAACGAGATCGAGCTCAGCCCGAACGCAATCTTCGACGTTCAAGTTAAGCGTATCCACGCCTACAAGCGTCAGCTGATGAATATCCTGCACATCCGCTGTCTCTACAACCAGCTGCTGGATGACCCGAACGCGAACATCTACCCGAGAGTCTTCATCTTCGCCGGTAAAGCCGCGCCCGGCTATCACCTTGCAAAGCAGATCATCAAGCTGATCAACGATACGGCTCAACAGATCAATAACGACCTGCGTATCCGCGACATGATAAAGGTCGTCTTCCTTGAGAACTACCGCGTCAGCCTTGCAGAGCGCATCTTCCCCGCGTCCGACGTGAGCGAGCAAATCAGCACCGCCAGCAAGGAAGCCTCCGGCACCGGGAACATGAAGTTCATGATGAACGGCGCCATAACCATCGGCACGCTTGACGGCGCGAACATCGAAATCTTCGACGCAGTCGGCGAGTCCAACTGTATCCGCTTCGGCCTAACCGTACCTGAAGTTCTGGAGCTTTACCGCGACCGCTCCTACAACCCGCGTGACTGCGTCGCCAGTAATCCACAACTCGCAAGAGTAATCAACGAGCTCTTCGACCGCGGCGCCTACCGGGAGGTCTACGACTCGCTGCTTACCTATGGCGACGAGTTTTTCGTCCTGCGCGACTTCGATTCCTACGTCGAGGCTCAAGCCCGTTTGGACGCACTCTACCGCGACCCGGAGACGTGGAACCGCATGAGCGCGATGAACATCGCATACTCCGGCAAGTTCTCCTCCGATGAGTCAATCCGCGAGTACGCCACACGAATCTGGAAGATGAAAGCGCCAACGTAGTGATTAGGAATTAGAGAATAGGAATTAGTGAGGGCGCGAAACACGGAAGCACTCCGTCCCCCTTACTAATTCCTAGCTACTATTTCCTAACTTCTATCTTGACATCGTTGCATATTAGCGTTATAATGAGGGTAATCGCGCTTCTATACGCAATTATGAAGGAGTCAACATTCAAATGGACTACAAAGCCTTATGGGAAGAATATGAGGCATTCAAGGCAAGAGGTCTGAAGCTTGACATGTCGCGAGGCAAACCCTCGCCGGAGCAGCTCGACCTCTCACTGGACGCGCTTACCATCGCAGACTACATCGACGACACCGGAGTCGACGCCCGCAACTACGGCAACCTCGAGGGTTTGCCGGAGGCAAGACGCTTCTTCGCCGAACTGCAAGACGTTGAGCTTGACGAGTGCATCGTCTGCGGGAACTCCAGCCTCGAGCTTATGTTCCACCTCGTGACACTGTCCGCACGCCAAAACGCTCAACTGCCCGTCCGCAAGTGGCTCTGCCCCGTCCCGGGTTACGACCGCCACTTCAACGTTACCGAGAAGCTCGGATTCGAAATGCTCAACGTTGCGATGACGGAGTCCGGACCCGACATGGACGAGGTTGAACGCCTTGCCGCCGATCCCGCCGTTTGCGGGATTTGGTGCGTCCCGACGTACTCCAACCCCGACGGCTACGTCTACTCCGACGCGACCGTGCAACGGCTCGCAGCCCTTACCGCCGCGAATCCAAACTTCACCATCATCTGGGACGACGCTTACAAGGTGCACCACCTTACCGAGACCGCGTTCACCGTCGCCAATATGCTCAAGGCGTGCAAAGCCGCAGGGAACCCCGATCGTGCGGTCATGCTGTGCTCCACCAGCAAAATCACATTCGCAGGCGCCGGAGTCGCCGCCCTCGCCGCAAGCTCTGCCAACGTCAAGCGGATCCTCGCGTATCTTGCCGATATGATCATCACGTTTGACAAGCTTAACCAGCTTCGCACCGTGCGATTCCTCAAGTCGCAAGGCGGGCTCGAAGCTCACATGCGCAAGCACGCGTCGATCGTCCGCCCGAAGTTCGACGCAGTCGCGGAAATCTTCGAACAGGAGTTCCGCGAGTGCCCCGGTATCGCCTACTGGTCGTCGCCCGCCGGAGGCTACTTCATCAGCCTCTACACTCAGCGCGGTCGAGCCAAACGTACCGTCCAACTCTGCAAAGACGCGGGCGTTACCCTGACAGCGGCGGGAGCCGCGTTCCCCTACGGGATCGACGCGCAAGATTACCACATCCGCGTCGCACCTACCTATCCCTCCGTTGAGGAACTTCGTGAGGCCGCGCACCTGCTCGCGCTGTGCGTTAAGCTCTCGTCACAGCCGTAAAGAACGATCGACTATATGTATATGTTTGCTATGGGTTTGGAGCGCGACTTTTTGTAAAAAAGTCGACCTGAGGACGCGTTTTGACATGTATTGGGACGATGTGGGGACGTGAGGTTAAGACGTGACTTTTTTGAAAAAAGCCGACAAAAAACTTTTACATTTGCCCCTGCTCCTATCGGAGACCAGCGTGACGCTGGACTCACATTAGCCACTGCAATTGTCAAGCTCGGAGACCAGCGTGACGCTGGACTCACATTAGCCACTGCAATTGTCAAGCTCGGAGACCAGCGTGACGCCGGACTCACATTAGCCACTGCAATTGTCAAGCTCGGAGACCAGCGTGACGCTGTCGTCTCAATACATATCAACAAACCTCTAGTAAACTCTGAAAGGGACCAACATGCTGAACTCGGACGCATGGACACAACTACGGGAGCAGTGCGAGCAGTGTCGGCTCTGCGAGCTTCACGAGCATCGGACGCAATTGGTATTCGGCGCGGGCGACGTGGGTGCGCGCCTCATGTTGATCGGCGAGGCTCCGGGCGAGAAGGAAGATCTGAGCGGCACTCCGTTCATCGGACGCTCCGGGCGACAGCTTGACGCGCTGCTAGAGGAGGCCGGGCTGGATCGCTCGACGGTCTACATCGCGAACACGGTCAAGTGCCGACCTCCCGCAAACCGCGACCCGAGTCCTGCCGAGCTTAACGCTTGCGGAGTCTGGCTGAGCCGTCAGATCGAGCTGCTCGCCCCGCGTGTCATCGTCTGTCTCGGTAAATTCGCCGCGAGACGCATGATCGACCCGAAGTTTATGATTTCGCAACAGCACGGGCAATGGTTTACAACTTCGGACGGGCGCGATATTACCGCGATCTACCATCCGGCGGCGTTGCTACGCAATCCCGGAAGACGACCGGACACGCTTGCCGACTTGAAGTCCGTACGCGCCCGACTCCTACAACCTGCGCCCTGACCCCCTACAAAAGAGGTGACACTTATTTTAACATTCCGGCAAATCGAGCTGAGCGACCGCGAATGGATCCGACCGCTTATCGTGGCGTCCGAGACGCGCAACTCGGACTTCTCTTTCAACAATATGTTCGCATGGCGGCACGAGTACTCGCAACTGATACATAAGGGCGACGGCTTCGTACTCGGGAGATTTAACCTCGATGGTGAAAGCTTCGTCTCGTTCCCAATCGGAGTCCGCGACGACCGGCAATTGCTCGAGATATTGCAAGAGCTTCGCTCGACGCTCGCCCCGCTGTCGCTCGCAGGCTTATCCGCCGAGCACGTCGCCGCGCTGGAGCGCATCGCTCCCGGCGAGTTCACCGTTACCGCGCCCGAATCGCTCGCCGATTACCTCTACGATATCGATCGGCTCGCATCGCTTTCCGGTAAGAAACTGCACGCGAAGCGCAATCATATCAACCGCTTTGAGCAAGAGTTCCCTAACCGTGTGTTCGAGCCGCTAACGTCGGAGAACCTCGGCGAGTGCCTCGTCACCGATGGGCTATGGGCATACGAGAAATCGGACGAGCAGTTCGACACGATCCCCGGCGAGATACGTGCGCTCGAACAAGCCACCACGCACTTCACCGCGCTGGAGCTTGACGGAGGTCTCGTCCGGCTCACGCCCGGCGGCACCGTTATCGCGTTCACAATCGGAGAGCGGCTCAGCCGCGACACCTACGTCACGCACTTCGAGA
>JAITGH010000132.1 GCA_031280855.1 Oscillospiraceae bacterium
GGTAAGCGTCTCCGTCTCAGTCTCGACGACAATGCTCGCGCCGGAGTTCACCGCCTTTATGTACGCTTGAGGCTCCCGCAGGTACGTATAGCGCATTCCGCCAAGGAACGACGACGCGCTGCACCCGAATCCGCAGTACTCGTTCAATCGCCAGTACTTCAAGTTATGCTTCGATTCCAGCCCGCGCCTTGCGAAGTTAGAGATCTCATATTGCTGGAATCCGGAGTCCGCAATCGTGTCGCACGCGTAGAGATACATGTCCGCCTGCACGTCGTCATCGGGGATATCGGGCGATTTGCGAAGCCTCCACAGCGGAGTGCCCTCCTCAATCTTCAGGCCGTAGGCGGAGATGTGGTCGGGCATAGTGCGCAACGCTCTGGTTAGAGTCTCCGCCCACTCGCTGCGGCTTTGTCCCGGCAAGCCGTAGATCAAGTCGATGCTGAGATTCTCGAACCCCGCGTCGCGAACCGTGTCGATCGCGTCGAGAGCCATCTCTGCCGTATGGATACGCCCGACGCGATGCAGCGTAGTATCGTCAAGCGACTGCACTCCCAGCGATACGCGGTTGAACCCCGCACGGCGCAAGCGATACAGCTCGTTACCGTCGCAGCTTTCCGGGTTCGCCTCAAGCGTGACTTCAGCGGATTTCAGCACCTTGATGTGGCTCTTAAGCGCGTCGAACAGCGTGGTCAGCCGCGCCGAGCCAAAATACGTCGGCGTCCCGCCCCCGAAGTAGACGGTGTCCGCATAGTAGCCCTCCAACCGAGGTGCGAACTCTTTCACATGCTTGACGACCGCCGTAAGGTAATCGTCCATCAACTCGTCGCGATCGTCGAACGAGTAAAAATCGCAGTAGTCGCACTTCGACTTGCAGAACGGCAAGTGGATATACAGTCCGATAGTTTTCATATTGCTATCATACCACACCTCGCATTAGCTTGTCAAGACGGTTAACACAAAATTAGGAGGTCAATCACCGATGAGAGTTAAACTCGCGCTCGCGCCGAGAATGGGGCGTGAGATCGCGGTCGAGGAGGTCGAGCTTGCGGAACCGGGTCAGCATGACGTTCGCCTTAAGGTCGTCACCTGCACGATCTGCCACAGCGACATCCACGCGAATACCGGCGAACACGGCGAATACGACGGACCCGGAGCCGCGGGTCACGAGATCGCCGGAATCGTTGACGCGGTCGGCGCTCGAGTCACCTACGTTAAACCGGGCGATCGCGTACTGTGCAGCGAGGTTCGTCAAGGCTGCGGTCAGTGCGACCAGTGTATGCACGACCGCCCGTGGTTCTGTGAGAACATTCCGCCGATGTCGTTCCGAGTTCCCGGCTGCTTCACGCGGCTGAACGGTGAGCGCGTCGTACAAACGTGCAGCGGTACCGCAGGATTCGCGACGTTCACGAACGCTCACGAGGCGATGCTGTGCAAGCTTGACGACGACATCCCGTTCGAGATCGGATCCGCGCTGGCTTGCGGGTTCATGAGCGGCTTTGGAGCCGTTTTGAACCGCTGCGCTCCGCGCCCCGGCGAGTCATTCGCGGTAGTCGGGTGCGGCGGAGTCGGGCTGTCCGCGATCATGGGCGCAAGGCATTGCGGGTGCAGTCCGATAATCGCGGTTGACACTAACCCGGTGAAGCTTGAGGCCGCGAGGCGGTTCGGCGCAACTCACACCGTCAACCCCAAGGAGTGCGACGCGGTAGAGCGCGTCAAGTCGCTTACCCGCAGATTCGGCGTCGACCATAGTATGGTCGCGGTCGCCGGGAAAGGGATCAAGAAGACTTGCTGGGATCTGACGGCGCAGTACGGGCAGATGGTCGTCGTCGGACACGGTCACCCGCGTGAAGAGACGCTGGACGAGTTCTCCGCGTTCGACGTACTGCTGAGCCGCAAGCTTACCGGGTGCGTCATGGGCGGAGTTACGCTGCGCCGCGACGTCCCCAAGTATATGGAGTACTACCGCGCCGGAATGGTTGACGTCGGCGCATTGCTCACGCACTATTTCCCGCTTGACCGCATCGCCGACGCGCTTGACGACAGTGAACGCGGCGCACTCAAGAACGTCGTCGTCTGCGACGACGGCTATTGGTCTCAGCTTATCGATAAGTTCACACAGGAGGGAACACTGGATGCCAACGTTATATGAGGCTCCGACCCTTACAGACTCGGAACAGCGCATACTTCAGGGCGAGTCGGGGATCGTACTGCAAAAGTGTATGCAATACCTGGTAGAGCTATGCTCGATCGCCGGTGCGCCGAGGCTCGTCGATCTTGACGGCACGGGCGATATGCACACACCGGGACTCGCGCTGTCGCGTCACATCGTGATAACGCAGGACGAGCTGCTGGAGTTCGCGGCTCGAGGCGGCAGGTTCGCGATCCCGACGTTCGCGGATAAGGCTCCGTTCGCGCCTACCGGAGAGAATCCGCCCGTCGACGGGTGGGAGCATTGCAATCTATGCGCGAACAAGAACCCCGCGCTGTGCCAAAGCGATCCCGCAGTACACAACGCCGGGCTCCAGCCCGAGCTAATGCGCGTGATGCGCGGCATGGGGCTGATTACCACGCACTCGTGCGCAAACTATCTTACGATGTCGTACTTGCCGAGCGTCGGGCAGCATTGCTCGTGGTTCGAGTCCTCGCAGATGCCGTACTGCAACGCGACGCTGGGAGCGCGTACGAACTTCGACGGCACGCTCGCAACGTGTCTGCTGGGTAAAGCTCCGTACTATGACATGCACGTTACGGAGAATCGCTATGGCACGATCCGGGTGGAGTGCGACCGTACGATTGCGTCGGACTTGGAGTGGGACGTGTACGGGTTCACAGTCGGGGAGGCAGTCGATGTCGAGGTTCCGATCGTGCTTAATACGGCTCGCCCCACTACGACGCAGTATCAGAAGTTCAACTCCGCGATCAGCACGGGCGGCGCGGTGCGGATGTACCATCTGCCCGGGATAACGCCGGAGGCTCCGAACCTCGGGTTCGCCGCCGGAGGGCGCCCGATCCTCAAGCACGTCCGTATCGACCGCGCCGCGCTGCTGCGTACCTATGAGATCCTGAACTATCACACCAGCGACGTCGTCGACATGGTTTACCTCGGGTGTCCCCACGTGAATATCGTTGATCTGATGCAGCTTGCACGATCGCTTGAGGGTAAGCGCTGCAAGATTCCGCTGTGGATTATGACCGCGCCGTGGCTTTACAAGCAGGCGGCGGAGCTTGGTTACATCGCGGCGATCGAGTCCTCCGGCGCACGCGTGATGAGCGGCGCGTGCCTCGCGGCTCTCGGCGCGGTGCCCGACGGAGTGCGAACCATCGCGGTTGACTCCGCAAAGCAAGCGTACTATATCACCGGGTGCTACCCGGACGACGACGATCAGCTGCAAGTCTGCTACGGCTCTCGCGACGACTGCGTCAACGCGGCGTTAAGCGGAGTCTGGCGCGGGACTTTTGACTAAAGCC
>JAITGH010000080.1 GCA_031280855.1 Oscillospiraceae bacterium
CGGCGAACTCCCCGCTGTCCTCGTTCGACAAATGCCCGTATAGCCCTGCGATCCGCTGTTTCAGCTTGTACGGATACGCTCCGTACCACAGCATGTCTCGATCGTGATTGCTCTCCAGAAGCACGGTATCCGCTCCCAACAAAGCGCGTTTGACAATCGGTGAAACGTGCCCGAGATCAGTCGCATACCCCAGTTTTCGCTTACCGTCGAAGAACGTGAATCCGACGCTTTCCGCGACGTCATGCGGCGTCTCAAACGATGTGACTTCCAGTTCTCCGATCTCAAACGTACGTCCGACCTCGAGTTGCGTAACCTCGGTTACCCTATTGCGTAGCGCAACCGACCTCGCAGTACCGCCTGACGTAACGATCGGTATCTGCGGGTAACGTTTCACCAGCGTCGGAAGTCCGCTGATATGATCTGTGTGCTCATGCGTCAGCAGAATCGCCGACAATTGGCAGACCGAAACCGACAGTTCCGCAAGCGACTTCTCAAGCCGCCGCAACGATATTCCGGCATCCACCAATATGTAGGTACCGCCCTGCCAGACCAGGGCGGCGTTACCTCTCGATCCGCTCGCAAACGTGCGTATATTCATGCTTGACCCCTCACGGCAGTCATAAGCTTATTTGTAACCATTGACCCATCTAGGCGACGGACTCGCGGTGAGTCCTCAACTCGATAAGATTACGCGGCGCGTCAACCACTCGAGTGATATCGGCTCCAATCTCACCAAGCTTAGCGATGATGTTCCCGTAACCGCGCTCGATATGCCATATATTGTCAAGGAGCGTAGTCCCGTCCGCGCACAGTCCCGCGATAACCATTGCGGCTCCGGAGCGCAGATCAGTTGCGGCGATCGACGCGGCTTTCAGCCGTCCGACGCCCTCAATTACAGCGGTTCGAGCGTCAGTGGTAATCTTCGCGCCCATGCGTTGAAGCTGATCAACATACTGGAAACGGCTATCCCAGACTGTCTCGGTTACAAAGCTTGTACCTCTCGCAAGTGTAAGCAAAGTCGCAACCTGAGGCTGCATGTCCGTTGGGAATCCGGGATACGGTCCGGTCATCACGTTAGCGCGCCGAATCGGACGTCCCTCACGCCGCACTCGAACTGCATCGCCGAGATCCTCGATCTCGACTCCCATCTCTGACAGTTTCGAGGTTATGCAAACCAGGTGGCGCGGAATCACGTCGCGCACAATTACATCGCCGCCGGTGCCTGCGACTAGCGCGATATATGTGCCGGCCTCGATCTGATCCGGAACGATCGTATACGAGCCGCCGCGAAGTTCATTCACACCGTAGATGCGTATGGAGTTCGTGCCCGCGCCGCGAACCTCCGCGCCCATCGCGTTCAGACAGTTCGCGAAATCAACGATGTGAGGCTCCATCGCCGCATTCTCAATAATCGTCAACCCCTCTGCGTAGATGGCCGCGAGTATGATATTGATCGTTGCACCAACGGATGGATAGTCAAGCAGTATTCGGGTTCCGCGGAGTCCGTCGACCGCGTTCGCGTCGATCCAGCCTCCGCCGATATCAACCTCCGCGCCCAGAGCCTCGAACCCCTTGATGTGGTAGTCAATCGGGCGAGTCCCGAAATCGCACCCGCCGGGCATCGCGACTCTCGCATGACCGAATCTGCCAAGAAGCGCTCCGAGAACGTAGTACGACGCTCTCAGCTGCCCGTAAAGCTCCTGGTCAATCGCCGCGTCCGGGTCGATGTTTCGGCAATCGATCATGTAGTCACCGTCACCGATAACGTCGATCTCTGCGCCGAGCTGCTGCAAGATCTGCAACAGAATCTCCACGTCACGCACCTGCGGCATGTTGTCTATGTGGCAAAGCCCATTGACGGTCATCGCCGCTGCAATCACCGCGACTGCGGAGTTCTTCGCGCCGCTAATTGAAAGCTCGCCGTACAGGCGATTGCCTCCAATGATACTGTACTTTCCGTATCCGTCCAAAATCATACCTCTGCAAATGTGCTGTTGCACACTTAGTTTTCCACGTTACGACCAAGATATGCGAACATGCGAACCCTTTGACATAACGTGCTTGTATTATAACACAAACCGAACCGAATGTAAAGAGTTTTTTTGCAATTTCTTGAAATATTTTTGTAAAATAATGTTGAGTGGGCTCACAGCCGCTCGAACGGGCGTTATGGTTGACGTCGGGATTGGTTGACAAATCGTTATGCATCAGGCAATCCCCCTTTAGTATTATCGTAACATTTCGGTAACACTTTACCCCCGGCAGCAGATTTCCCTCGCACATGGCGCATTTTCAACGGCTCAACAGCGCGGGCTCGAGTCTCCCTTGAGTCAAGCAGATCCGCCAATACATCGTGGATTACACGACATAACGCTCCTGATATCGTAACATAATGCAACCGACGATAATCGCATCGCCGGTCGCAAACTGCAAACTACATTAACACTGAGCCTCAAAACCGAGTAAAGTACTCGCCCTTTACCATTCTCGCCGCCGCATCTTCGATCAGCTTCAATGCGGGCTCGCGGTTGAACCGCGTCACGCCGATGCGCTCCTGAGCGATCGCGCCTACCGCTCGGCACCAGCTTTCCATCTCCGTAAGACACGTCGCGGTACCGTTACCGGAACCTCCGGCAGCCGCGATCAAGTCAAATTGCTTGCCGGACGCTGCGCTCCCCTCGTGGTTAAACGCCTCGCAGCGACGGAATCGATCGAGGAAGTACTTCATGCGTTCCGCCGGCTGCCCGAAATACACCGGCGTGACAAGGAATACTCCTTGACACTCGCGAAGCTTCGCTTGCAATTCCGGCAACACATCGCCAATGACGCATTTAGAGGTATCGCGGCAACTCCCCCATCCGTTGCCGCAGACCCGACACGGCTCCAGTGCCTTGATGTCGTAAAGCTCCGCTTGACCTCCCGCTTGCTTTACCCCGTCCAGCGCGGCTTTACCGCACGCCGCCGTCAATCCGTCGCTGTTCGGACTCGCTGTGATGACAATGTACATAATATGCCTCCATATTCTGATTTGGGTTAACAGTTCCATTCACGTACACCAACAACAGAGTTAGATTACCGTCGCAAACCCGCCGTCCACATTGATGTCCGCACCATTCAAATAGTCGCTTGCGCGACTTGCGAGGAACACCGCCGCGCCCATTAAATCGCCGGGGTTCCCCCATCTTCCCGCGCTAATCCTACCCGTAATGTGATCGTAGAACGCCTTGTCAGAGCTTACCGCAGCGTTCACGTCGGTCTCGAAGAATCCCGGGCAAATGCAGTTGCACTGAACGTTATACCGCCCGAGCTCATTCGCGAACGATTTCGTAATCCCCAGCACTCCGTGCTTCGCGGTAACATAGCTCGGGCACTTCGCATCGGCGGTGTAAGTCAACGCGCTTCCAATATTGATGATCTTACCGCTGCCCTGCTTCACCATGATCTTCGCGGCATCGTGCGCCATGTAGTACACCACTTTCAGGTTTAGCTCCACGACCTCCGAGAACTTCTCATCAGGAAACTCGAGGAAATCCCGGAAGTGGTTCGTCGCGGCATTGTTCACGAGTATATCGACCGTGCCGAACTGCTTGACGCACGCATCCAGCGCGGCTTTACGATCCCCCGGCTTCGATAAGTCGCCTTGAATGGCGCCGAACTTTACGCCCTCAGACTCCACGAGCATCCGCGCATCATCGGCGGAGTGCGCATGATGCGTCACGAAAACGTTCGCCCCGGCCTTTGCAAACGCGACCGCGTAACCTAGCCCGAGCCCCTTGTTCCCACCGGTTATTAGTGCTACTTTCCCGTCCAATCGGAACCAATCCATCGAGAACGCTTTAATCGAATCAACGAACCCTTTGTTCATAACGCCTCTCCTTATGTAAAGTGATTATGGTTTACACTATGTTCCGGGTGTCAGTGTTTGTCGCTTGACACTCAACTTTAGGTGTCAAGTATTTTTACTTTGCCGGTTTCGATGTCATAGATCGCACCAACGATTCGCACCTCGCGAAGTTCCTCGCTTTCACGCAACCGAGCGATCGAGTTCCGCACATTCGCCTGAACCGCACCCGCTTCCGTATCCTCGTGCTTGATCGCCTCCGCAATCTCGCTGACGATCGCGCCGAGCGATTTCGGAGCGTGAGCGTGTGACTCGCCGGAGCGCAGCTCCAGCGCAGCTCCAACCGCGCCGCAATGCGAGTGCCCCATCACAAGCACGAGCTTCGCCCCGAGATGCCCGACAGCGTACTCGACCGTTCCGCGCTCATAATCGCCCACAACGTTACCGGCGGTTCGCACGACGAACAGCTCGCCAAGTCCCGCGCTGAAAATATGCTCCGGCGGAACGCGACTATCCGAGCACGTCACGACGACCGCATACGGTCTCTGCCCGTTAACCGACGTATCGTGCCGAACCTGTGCGTATACGTCGTCCGCAGCCAGATAGTCGAGGTTCCCCTCAATCAGTTTCTCCATAACATCTCCCAAAATGGTATAATTTTATATGTAAAGTGGTTTCGCTTGCGCAAGTTCAACCGCGTCAAGTGATACTACTTGTCAGCAAGATCCGCATTGCACAGCACCAGAATCTTCACATGCTTACCGCTAACCTGAGCCTCGAACGCCGCCTCACTCTCGTCGATTCCGTACACCACGCTTGTGAACGGCTCCAAGTCCATCCGCGGCAGCAACTGCATCGCCCGTGGGAACGCGTATGGCGAGATGTACGTCCCGGTTATTGTCAACTCGTTTCGGTAGCAGTACGTGTACAGGTTCAGCGGTAAGTCATAATCGTTCGGGAACATCGCCGACAGACACAAAATTCCGCCCTTTGCGGTGATTCGCGGCAACATCGGTGCGGCGGATCTCGCGCCGGAAACGTCGAGCACGACATCATAGCCAAGCCCGTCGGTAATGCGCATCGCGGCGGCGTATACGTCCTCACGCACCGGATCGATCAAGAAATCTGCACCGAATCTTTTCGCAAGCTGCCGCCGTTCCTCAATCGGCTCCGACACGGTAAGTGCGGTCGCGCCCATCATTTTCAACGCTTGAATCGCAAGCAGTCCGATCGGTCCGCCCCCGGATACGAGGACTCGCATACCGATTTTCGGTGCAATCTTGTCCATGAACCGCACAATCACGGACGTCGGCTCTGTAAGGCAACCTTGCTTTAGTGTCACCTCATCGGGAAGCTTGAACACTTGCGACTCGTGCCACACCAGGTACTCACTGAACCCGGGACGATTCGACTCGTCCGCGTGCTCGCAAAACTGCTCCTGCCCATTGCGGCAGTAGTAACACGTGCCGCAGAATCGGAGGAAGTTCCCCGCAACCCGGTCGCCAAGCTTCAAACCTTTACGCGTCGCACGCTCACCGAGCTCAACAATCACGCCGCTGACCTCATGCCCCAGTCCGAACGGCGGAGTGTTCCCGAACGCGCCCTCGATATTATGCGGATCCGAGCCGCAAATCGAGCAATACGCCACCTTGATCTTCACGTCCTCCGCTCCAACGGGATCCTCCGGGATTTCCAAAGTCGCAACGCGTCCGCGCTTCGACTCATCCGGGTCTGTCAATGAACCGAGCTTTACACAATGGATCGATTTCATTAAACGCACTCCTATCCGGGTATAGTATACCTTTATAATAACACAAACCCAAGACAATGTCAATCACATTTCTCAACGCTAACGATAAGCATTACTGTTAATAAATTTACAAAATATCTATTGATTTCTCAGGTGAAGTGTGGTATAATAAAGCAAGATTAACAATCAGGAGGCAACGCCCCATGGATAAAGTATTCGACCTAGTCAAAGAGGCCGGCACGTTCTTCCTCGCAACCGCCGAGGTCAACGGTCAACCTCGCGTTCGTCCTTTCGGCTTCTTCATGAAGCACGAGGGTAAGCTCTACTTCGGCGGCGGCAAGCATAAACCCTTCTACGCTCAGATCACCGCTAATCCCAAGTTCGAGATCTGCGCATGGGCACCCGCGAAGGGTCAGTGGGTTCGTATAACCGGCATCGCCGTCGAAGATGACCGCCAGTCTACTTACGAAGCCGCAATCGCCGACAGCCCGAACCTCAAAGCTATGTACCCGGAGTCAAATCTGCTCGCGCACTTCTCCATCTCCGACGCTACCGCTACCATCAGCAGCTTCGCCGGTGAGTCCGAAGTCGTCAAGTTCTAATCGGTGAGTACCGACAGCCCGGGGAACCATGCCGGTTCCCCGACTCGGGGCGCATACCTCAAGACGGTCATACTGCTTGCAGTCATAGTTGCAGGTACGCTTTTGCGTGTTATCGCGCTTGAGTCCGCGCCGCTCGGACTGAACCAAGACGAGACCTCCACAGGGTACGAGGCGTGGGCGATCCTCAACTACGGCGTCGACCGCAACGGATTCACTCTGCCCGTTCTACTGAGAAGCTGGGGCAGCGGTCAAAATGCGCTGTACAGCTACGTCGCGATGCCGTTCATCGGTGCACTCGGGCTAAGCGTAGTCTCAACGAGGCTTCCCGCCGCGATTCTCGGCTCCGTCGCCATCGCGCTCGCCTACCTGCTTGGGAAGCGCACTCGCGACGAACGCTTCGGGCTGATTCTCGCAACCGTCGTCGCATTCAATCCGTGGCATCTGACAATCTCGCGCTGGGCACTCGAAAGCAACCTTCTGCCGTTCATGGTATTGCTTGCCATGTACGCCGCGTCGCGCTGGGACGCGCCGAACTCGCGATTCGCGCACATCGCGGTCGCAATCGCGCTCGGGATTTCGTTGTACGCTTACGGCACCGCGTTCATATGGGCGCCGCTATTCGCGGTTGGAGTTGCCGTGCGCTCGCTTGTGCGTGACCGTACGCTTCGCCTGAAGCAGATCGGAGTCGCCGCGCTCGTCTTCTCCGTAATCGCGTTCCCGATCGCGTGGTGCAACTATCGGAACGTAGTCGGACTGTCCGCTGTCAAGCTCCTTTGGTTTACACTGCCTAGCCTCACGGAGACGCGCCAAGCCTCCACGATGAACCTCGACATCCTCGAGAATCTGCGTAACCTCCTGCGACTGCTTTGGACGCAGGACGACGGACTGCCGTGGAACTCCGTGCCCGGATACGGGCTGTTCTACGGAGGCGGAGGGCTAATCGTCGCGCTGCTTGGCATAGGCGCAGCCGCGTTCACTCGGCGCGGCGGAATCGCGCTTATCGCGCTTGCAGGCGCGATCGTTACCGCAGCGTTCATCGACGCGAACATCAACCGCGTGAACGTGCTGCTTGTCCCGATCCTCTACTTTCAAGCGGAGTGTCTGCACTTCATCGCAAGCCGAGTCCGCGGCGCGATATACGCCGTCATGCCGTTGCTGGTAATACTCGGTGCGCTGACCGTCGGCACGTACTTTCGCTCAGTCAAGGAATACCCCTTCGGACGCGATAACATGCCATACATATATGTGCTCTTTGACGAGCTTGTGCCGCCCGGCGATTACCACGCAAGCGTAGAGTTCCTCAACCCCGGCGACGCTTTCGAGTGGCCGGCATACTTCAACTGGCGCGATGAGTCCGGCGAATTCCACGAATGGAGACTGGAGCAATGAGTCACAAGGCGATCATACTCGCCGCCGGTAAGGGTAAGCGGCTTGGAAGCGAGACTTCCGGCGTCCCGAAAGTAATGCGGCTTGCGAACGGCAGACCGCTCCTCTCGTACGTTGTCGACGCGCTCAACCTGCCGCCCTGCGACGTCATCATCGTCGCGGGCTACATGCGGGAGCGCGTGATCGCCGAGTTCCCCGGACATCCAATCGCAGTGCAGGAGCACCAACTCGGCACCGCCGACGCGGTCAAGTCCGCGTTACCGTTACTACAGGGCTTCAAGGGAGACGTCATCGTCTGTTGCGGCGACATGCCGCTCGTCCGGCGCGAGTCCTACGCGGCACTTTCAAAGCTTCACTCTCTTAAGGGCAACGACGCGACGATACTAACCGGCACGTACCCGCGTCAGATGCCGATGGGTCGGATCGTGCGTTCGCCCGACGACTCATTTGAGCGCATCGTGGAGGCTAAGGACAGCGACGCCGAGCTCGACAAGATTCGCGAGTACAACTCCGGCATATACGTTTTTCGCAAGATCGCCCTTGAAAGTTCGC
>JAITGH010000082.1 GCA_031280855.1 Oscillospiraceae bacterium
CAGCGTAAAGTTTTCGATATCGCCGATTACATAAAGCGCGGCAAAATTGACGGCGATACGTTTGATACGCACTCCGAGCCGGAGGATATTTTCGAGCTTGTTCGCAAGGAAGACATTGACAAACTTATGAGCAGTTTTGACGCGGAGCGTCTGCATTACGTGGCAACAGACCTGTTCACGGGCTATATGCGCGACGCGGTTGACGAAATGGACGATGAGCAATTTGCGCTCTACCTGCGCTATCACTTTGCCATATGCGAACGCGCCGATATGGTCGGTATAACGCACCATAGTTTGGATATATTCCGAAAAACGGAGAGATGATATGCCGACAACACGCAGCGCGCAGACATTCGTCCGCTAACCGCCGCGAACGTGCCTGAGTACGCCGAGGTAATACGCCTCAGCTTTCAGACCGTCGCGGACGATTTTGGATGACTGCCCGCGTGAGCTTGCCGCGTCCGCGTCCGTTTTAGGCTGCGGTTTGACTCGGTTGAAAGGTGCGGAGGCGGGGCTGCATATTTTTTGTGTTTTTGTTGCAAATGGTATTGACATTTGCCTGAACTCGCGAACTGCGCGTAGTCTCGCCGCATATGCGTAGGGACTCCCGTCCCTACTTTCGAAACACTAATCACTATTTCCTAATTTATGCTTGCATTCCCGCAAAGAGTGTGGTATCATACCATTAAGACATAACGCAAAGACATAACGCATGGCAAAGGAGGCGCATGGAGATGAGCAAGAAGAGAGTGCTATTTGCAACGTCGGAGGTCTCGCCATATATGGCGACCGGAGGCATGGGGCAAGTCGTGGCCGCATTGCCGCAAGCTCTGGTAAGCGCGTACGCCAGCCGGTACGACGTCGCGATCGTATGCCCGCTGTACGAGCCCGTCAAGCGCAGGTACTCGGGCGAGCTGACGTTCCTCGGGGCGACCACCGCGAAACTGGCGTGGCGCGACCAATACGTCGGCGTATACTCGGCAACCCGCGACGGCGTGATGTACTACTTCGTCGACAATCTGCAATACTTCGGCAGGGAACGCGCCTACGGCTACTTCGACGACGGTGAGCGCTTCGCGTTCTTCTGCAAGGCGGTGTTCTCGGTTATCGAGTTCACCGGGTTCCACCCGGACGTCATTCATGCTCACGACTGGCAATCCGCGCTGGTGCCGCTGTATCTCAGGACTCGATTCGCCGACAAGTACTCCGGAATCCGCAGCGTCCTGACGATACATAACCTCGAGTATCAGGGTCAGTTCGCACCGCACACTCTGTCCGACGTCTTCGACTTGTACGAGTCCGAGCGCAGTCTCGTCGATTGGAACGGCTGTGTTAACCTGCTGAAAG
This sequence comes from Oscillospiraceae bacterium, assembly GCA_031280855.1. Lineage (GTDB taxonomy): Bacteria > Bacillota > Clostridia > Oscillospirales > Oscillospiraceae > JAISJH01. Next base: position 1,348 of record JAITGH010000082.1, read on the forward strand.
GCGCGATCGTCACGTGCGACAGACTTACAACGGTCTCGCCGTCATATGCGCAGGAGATTCGAGAATACGGCGGTCACGGGCTGGAGCCTATCCTGCGCGAAAACGCGTACAAGCTTACCGGGATTATCAACGGCATCGATACGGAGCTGTACGACCCCGCGACCGATAAGGCGCTGTACCGCAACTACTCCGCCGATAGCCCAAGCGAGAAGTTTTCTAACAAGCGCAAGCTCCGCGATATGTTCGGACTGCGGCAGAATCCGCAAACGCCGGTGATTTGCGTAGTCTCGCGGCTTGTCGCGCATAAGGGGATCGACCTGATCACGCAGATCGCGGAGGATCTTGCGGAGATGGACTTGCAGTTCGTATTGCTCGGCACGGGCGACCACTATTTTGAGACGTACTTCCGCGCATGGGCGGCGGAGCATCCCGGCAAAGTCGGAATCAACATCTCCTACAGTACGGAGACGGCAAGCCTGATCTTCGCAGGCTCGGATATCACGCTCATGCCCTCGCTGTCGGAGCCGTGCGGGCTTACGCAGATGATCAGCTGCCGCTACGGCACGATCCCGATAGTGCGTGAGACCGGCGGATTGAAGGACACGATCCGCGATTGCAGGCTCGGCGACGGCAACGGCTTCCTGTTCCCGCACTACAACGCCGCCGAACTGCTGTACACGATTCGTAAAGCGTTGGAGCTTTACTCCGCGCCCGATACGTGGAGCAAGCTGACGCAGGAAGCTATGCGCTCCGACTTCAGCTGGAAATCATCCGCCGACGCGTATGCCGCGATCTACGAGGAGCTGCTATGACCGTTACGCCGAACACCCCCGTTACTATCACGGTTCCCGCCGTCAGATACTGGGACGAGTCGGAAGCGCGAGAGGTCACGCAGGACGCGCCAATCACGCTCTCGTTCCCGCATACCGGGCTTTACTGGCTGTGGGACGGATTCACACATCAGCCGCATCGCCAGGTTACAGTCTACTCACCGGAGTACCGCACTCCCGATTGGATCAAGGGCGGAGTCTGCTACCACATCTTCGTCGACCGCTTCGCATCAGGCGTTCGCTCAATCCCGCGCCCGGAGTTCACCCCGGAGTGGACGGACGACAAGATCGGGCTTGATCGCTGCGGAGGCACTTTGGACGGCGTGCGCTCAAACCTCGATTACCTCGCGGAGCTTGGAGTTACCTGCCTGTACCTCAGCCCGATCTTTGAAGCCTCGTCCGCCCACAAGTACAACACCGCCGACTATGAGCGCGTCGACCCGGAATTCGGCGACCTTGAGGCTTTCAAAATGCTGTGCGCCGACGCCAAAGCTCTCGGGATACGCGTCATACTGGACGGAGTGTTCTCGCACTGCGGCTCCGACAGCGAATATTACCGCCGTCACCCCGGCTGGTTCGTCTACGAGCCCGACGGCGTTACCCCGAAGTACTGGTGGGGGATCGAGAGTCTGCCCGTGTTCGATAAGCATAATGTGAAGTACATCGAGTACATCACGGGCGAGGGCGGAATCGCGGAACGCTGGCTGGAAGCCGGAGCCTCCGGCTGGAGGCTCGACGTTGCCGACGAGCTGCCCGACGCGTTCCTCGACCCGCTGTGCCGCAGAATCAAGGCGAAGGATCCGGATGCGCTTATCATCGGCGAGGTCTGGGAGGACGCGAGCAACAAGATCGCCTACGGCGTGCGCAGACGCTACTTCCTCGGCGGGCAGCTTGACGGCACGATGAACTATCCGCTT
>JAITGH010000110.1 GCA_031280855.1 Oscillospiraceae bacterium
AACCACAGCCTGGTCCCGCCGGGCGTCCCAACCATCAGCGGGCCAGGGCCCATCATGGAGTCGCGTCGACATCTGTCCAGAGACAGGGGGAGCGGGCTGAGCTATGCGTGGAGCCGGCGACGGTACGGCGACGGACGGAACCGCGCAGCTCAAGTCTTACACGTTCGGGGTGAACACGTGGGGCTCCGGAGTCCCGGTGCTTGACCTGTTCGGAGATGAGGCGGAGTACGCGGTTAAGGAAGTGTTCGGTATGTCGACGACCAGGGCGAGCGACGACTTCAGCGCGGACAAAGAGCTGTCGAACGTTCAGAACTTCGCAGCCGCAAAAGTTGACGGCATGATCCTGCAAGGCGCGGCGGTCTCCACCGTTCCGCAGATCGGAAACGTATGCAAAGACGCGAAGATCCCGTTCGTGTTCCACGTGTTCATCGGCGATGATAAGGATCTTGCCGCGCTTGCGGACTCGAACGAGTACTACGTCGGAGCGATCGACGCGGACATGGTTCGCGACGGTGAGGAGATGGGCAAAGCGGCGTATGAGAATGGAGCGCGTACTGCCGTCATCATCGGCGGTAACGTTGGCGATAACAACATGGATCAGCGCTCCGAGGGGTTCCGCAAGGGATTCGAGGCGCTCGGCGGCGTAGTGCTTGAAGAGGCGCGTTGCACGGATAACTCGGAGTGCCTGCCGAAGGCGACTGCGATGCTGAACGCGCACAAGGACGCGGACGTGCTGTACGCGATGGTCGGAGACTATGTACCCGGTTCCATGCAGGCGATTAAGGATCTCAAGCTTGATACCAAGGTTTACATGTCGTGCGTGGACGAGGAGTCCGCGAAGCTGATCAAAGCCGGAGAGATCGTCATGGGCAACGACGGGATTTGCTTGCCGTCAACTCTATCCGCGACGCTGATCCTGAACTATCTCGACGGGCACAAGATCCTTGACGCGGACGGTAAGGCTCCGCGCTTCCGTACAATCCCGTTCCGAGTGACTGCGGAGAATGCGGATGCGTATCTGTCGGTATTCGCGGCGAAAGGTGTACACCCGATTACAGCGGAAGTGCTCAAGAAGCTTTGCTATCGTTACAATCCCGATGTGACGTATCAGGATTACGCCGATCTGATTAGTAGTGGTCTAACGTTGAACGCAATCCTTGACGCCCATGGGCTAGGCGACGTCGAGGGCTAATCGTACGGTGGTTGCGAATGGGTCGAAGTTTCGATCCATTCGCGCATTTGGTTATTGGGCGGCGAAGTGACAGTGAGAGGAGTCGGTGTAAGTGACTGAAAGCTTGGAGCGGCGCGGGAAGCTCATATTCGCGGCGGTGTTCGTCGGCGCGATTGCCGTACTGGCGGTCTTGTTCCACGCGGTGACCGGCGGCAGGTTCTTGACGGCGTCGACGCTGACGATAATTGCGAAGAACAGCGTGTACCCGACGTTCATCGCGTGGGGGCTCTGCTTTTTGTTTGCTTGCGGTTATACGGACATGTCGATCGGCGGAGTCGTGGTGCTGGGCTCGTTCGCCAGTTGCGTGTTTGGGAACTGGTGGGGTTACGCGGGAGTAATACTCGGCGGTCTTGCAGTCGGGTTGCTGCTGATCTTCATCAACTTCAATATATTCGCGTTCAGCCGGATTCCGTCGTGGATCGCGGGCATAAGTCTCGCGATGGTGTACGAGGCGATCGCGGTCTTTCTGAAGGTATCGGATTCGACGAAGCCGCTGGTTATGGTGTCACTGCGCGAAGAGTATCGCGGACTTGGTCAACTGCCGTGGAGCCTTGTGATACTCGCGGTCGGACTCGTGGCGGTGTACTTCGTGTACAACTTGACGACGATTGGCATTAACATACGGGCGATCGGCGGCAACTCCGCAGTTGCGCAGAAGATGGGAATCAACCTGACGCGAACGTTGCTTAAGGTCGGGCTGATCGCCGGAACGCTGATCGGGCTCGCATCCGCGCTTCAAGAGAGCTACGCCGGAATGACGACTGTCAAAACCGGGCTTACGAGCATGAGCATGTTGTTCTATCCGCTCGCGATCTATCTGCTTGCGCAGATTCTCCGGGATCAGATCAACATAATCATCGCGGTACCGATATGCTCCGCGATAGTGTACGCAGTGTTCAACGTTTTAGCGTTATTGGGAGTGCCGTCCGGGACGCTTCAGGAGGCGATACTCGGATTGTTTCTGATTGTGTTCGGAGTCGTCGGTCAGCATGGCAACAGGGGAGTGGTGAAGTGAGCACGAACTTACTCGAGATACGCGGTCTGAACAAACGCTTCGGACCGACGCACGCGAACGTTGACATCGATTTCACACTTAAGCGCGGGGAGATTCGCGGGTTGATCGGGGAGAACGGTTCCGGGAAGTCTACGCTTATCTCAATCATTGCGGGGCTGTACCCACGCGATTCAGGCGCGATAACGCTCGGCGGCGCGGAATACTCGCCGCGAAGCCCGCTTGACGCGAATGCGCACAAAGTCTCGATGGTCATGCAGGAGCTTGGAGTCGTCGGAACTTTGCCCGCCGGGGTCAACGTGTTCCTCGGGCATACGCGGCAGTTTACGGAAGCCGGAGTCATCAATCTTAACGCGCTTAACAAGGCCGCGACGAAAGTGTTCGAACGTTGGGGATTGCCGAAAGTGCCGCTTAACCGCTTAACCGACGGCATGATGATCGAGATGCGCAAGATCATCGAACTTGCTCGAGCGCTATCGGTCGAACCGGACGTGCTGCTGCTTGATGAGATAACGCAATCGCTCTCGATGAACAATCGCGAACTCCTATACGAGTTGCTGACGCGGCTTAAGGATATGGGCAAGTCCGTCGTGGTCGTCACGCATGACGTCGACGAGCTAATACGAATCACCGACACGATTACGGTACTGCGTGACGGCAGAGTCGTGGGAAGCGTGGAGAGTGCGGCGACGTCGGCGGACGAGATCAAGCTGATGATGGTCGGACGGCGGATTGAGGGCGACTATTACCGCTCTGACCTCGCGCCGGACTACTCGGACGAGGTCGCGCTTCGCGTCGACGGGTTGACGGTAGACGGCGAGATTACGAACGTTTCGTTTGAGCTTCATCGCGGAGAGATACTCGCGTTCTGCGGGCTGAGCGACTCCGGCATACACTCCGTCGGAAAAGCGGTGTATGGGTTGTCGAAGCGATTGCGCGGGACTGTTAAGCTTAACTCAAGCGAGTTGAGAAGCGCGACGGATGCGCTTCGCCGCAACGTCGCGTATGTGCCCAAGGATCGCGATAACGAGGCGCTGATGATTCGTGACGACATACTCAGCAACTTCGTGCTGCCGTCGCTTGATACGCTCAAGGGTGCGCTCGGATACCTTGCGCCGCAACGGTTAAGGGCACTCGCGCTAAAGATGACGGCGAAGCTGTCCGTCAAATGCACGGATATCAACCAAGTCATGGACTCGCTATCCGGCGGGAATAAGCAGAAAGTCAACCTTGGACGCTGGCTGGCGAAATCGCCGGAGCTGCTGATCCTCGACTGCCCAACTCGCGGAGTCGACGTCGGTGTAAAGGCGTATATCTACTCGCTTATGCTCGAGGCGAAACGAAGCGGAGCCGCGATCTTGCTGATCTCTGACGAGCTTACCGAAGCGCTTGGCATGGCGGATCGGCTTGTCGTAATGAAGGGCGGTAAGATCACGCGAGTCATTCGCCGCGACGAAGACTTCACGGAGCAGTCCGTGATTGCGGTCATGGTTTGACGCGATAACGTCGAGATTGGTCGCATTGCGTCGAATCTCGCATTGGAAGTATCGCATACATCGCCGGTCGGTATTCTCGTGCTATGGCAAACTTCTGATACCACCCGATTTGAGAAGGTGAAGCTATGAAAAAGCTGAAATTGCAAGATGTGGTACCATTCGCCGCGTTCATCGTTATCTTCGTATTCTTCACGATAGCCAGCGGCGGTAAGATGCTGTCGGCGTACAACCTGCGGATTCTGCTTGACCAATCGATGATAACGATAGTGGTAGGGCTGGGAGTACTGTTCGTCGCGGCGCAGGGGAGCATCGACTTGAGCGTCGGCGTGAACGTCGCGTTTTCAGGCGTTCTTGCGACGCATATCTCGTTGCGCTTGAGTGCGCCGTGGCTGCTGATCCCGGCGGCGCTCGCGATTTCCGCTGCGGTCGGGCTGGTAATCGGCGTAATCGTCAGCAAGCTTAAAGTCTCGTCATTCATGACGACGATTGCGATGCTGATCGGTATTCGCGGAGTCGTTAACTACATCCAGACGAAGATCGGCGTGGAGTATCTTGATGTGTCGCTGAAGATTCTCAACGAGCCGTACGTGAAGATCCCGCTGTTCATCGCCGTAACAGCGGTAATGGCGTACTTGTTCGAGTTTACGAAGCTGGGCCGCTACAGCAGAGCCATCGGCGAGAACGAGACCACTGCACGCAGCGTCGGCGTACCCGTCGAGAAGATGAAGATCGCCGTATTCCTGCTGAGCGGCTTGCTTGCAGGCGTGGGAGCGATATTCACGCTGATCTCTGTGGGAGGTTCGACGAACACGATGGGTAACTTCCTTGAGATGAAAGTCGCGATGGCAATCTTCCTTGGAGGCGTGCTGGTCACGGGAGGCGCATCGGCGCGAATCTACAAGGTATTGCTGGGAGCATTTTCGATAACGATTATCGTTAATGGGCTCGCGCTGATTGGTAAGTCTGAAAGCCAGATTTCCGAGACCGTCGAGGGCATACTCCTGTTGCTGATACTCTACGCCGCTACGGCGGCGGCGCGGCGAGACCGACGGCGCTCCGTCAAACAAGCCGTCGCAAGCGAGACTTCGGCGACAGAATCGACGTAGCACTCGCTAAGCTGGAGAAACCAGCTGCGTGAACTCAGCCTCCGTCATTATCGTAACGCCAAGCTCAATAGCCTTTTCGAGCTTGCTGCCCGCGCTCTCGCCCGCGACTACTACGGACGTCTTCTTCGAGACGGAGCCGCTGACCTTCGCGCCCAGATTCTCCAGAAGCTCACGAGCCTCATCGCGGGAGTAGCGCTCCAGCGTACCCGTTAATACGAACGTCTGCCCGGCAAGCCGTGTGTCCGCGACCTTGAGGTTACTGCGGAAATCAAGCCCCGAAGCTAGCAGCCGCGCAAGCATCTCCTGCGATTGCGGGTTCGCGAAGTAATCGGAGATGTACCGCGCAGTGACCTCGCCGACGTCGCGAATCGCGACTAGTTGCTCGAAAGACGCTAACGCCAAATCGTCAATGCTTGCAAAGTGCTGTGCAAGCGACTTTGCCGCGCTTTCACCGACTTGCCTGATGCCAAGCGCGGTGAGCAGCCGCGCCATGCCATGCGACTTCGAGCCCGCGATCGCCTCGACAAGATTCGCGGCGGTAGTGCTTCCTTTCTTGAACAGAGATGCAATCGCGTCTTTGTCAAGCGTGTAAAGATCTGCCGGAGTCGCGACGAGCTGCGCCTCGATCAGCTTCGCAATGGTGGACTTGTCCAGTCCCTTGATGTCCATCGCGGATTTCGACGCGAAGTGCGTAATACTGCGCAGCCGCTGCGCGGGACAGTTCGGGTTGACGCACCGCGTTACCGCGTCCTCACGGACGGCGGCGGAGCCGCACTCGGGACACTTGTCCGGAATGACGAACGGCGTCGAGTTTTCCGCATGGCGCGTTACGCGTACGACCTCCGGGATTATCTCGCCGGCCTTACGTACGAGTACCGTGTCCCCGATTCCGATGGCTTTCACGGAGATGAAGTCCTGATTGTGGAGCGACGCGCTCGTGACGGTTGTCCCCGCGAGCCGCACGGGCGCGAGCACTGCCTTTGGAGTCATCGCGCCCGTACGCCCGACTTGGATAACGATGTCGAGCAGCGCTGTCTCCTTCTCTTCCGGCGGGTATTTGTAGGCGACCGCCCACTTCGGGACGCGGCTGGTCGAGCCAAGCTCCCGCCGAAGCTCGAGGTCGTCGACCTTGACTACCGCGCCGTCGATCCCGAACTCATACCCGTCACGGCTCAAGTCAATCGCTCGAATCGCCGCAACGCACTCCGCCGCGCTTGTGCATAGCTCGTGCGGGATCACCGGGAACCCGAGCGACGCGAGATAGCTCAGCGACTCCGCGTGCGCGTCAAACGTTACGCCGTCCGCGTACTGCAAGTTAAACACGCGAATGTCGAGCCTGCGGGAAGCCGTAACCTTCGCGTCCTTCTGTCGTAACGCGCCTGCGGCAGCGTTACGCGGGTTTGCGAGCAATTTCTCGTCGTTCTCCTCACGCTCGGAGTTCAGTGACTCGAACACGGACTTCGGCATGAACACCTCGCCGCGAACGATGAGAGTACCCGTCGCTGCGACGGTCGCGGGAATTGACGCGATCGTGCGCAGATTCTCTGTGACATTCTCGCCGATTTGACCGTTGCCGCGAGTCGCGCCAAGTGTGAACGCGCCGTCGGAGTAAGTCAGCGCAACGCTCAGCCCGTCGACTTTCGGCTCGACCGTAAAGCGTGTCTCGAGTTCGAGCATGTGACCGTGAGCGGAAAGCAGCTCCGGCTCGCTGAATACGTCTTGCAGGCTGTCAAGCGGAACCGCGTGAGTAACCGGGTCGAACTTCGCCGACGGCGCTCCGCCGACGCGATCGGGCAACGCACCGCCAAGTTCGAGGTATCTCCGGACGAGCGCGTCATACTCGGCATCGGAAACCTCGGGCGAGTCCTGCTCATAGTAGAGCTTGTTGTGCCGCTCGATTTCCGAAAGCAATCGCGCAGTATCAGTGATGTTGTTATAGTCCATGCCCCAATTGTACCACACGCAGGACGATAACGCAAGCGTAAGTTTCGCACGTGTGACGGGTCATCGCGTCCGGTTAGTCGAGCCGCATTGCTCACGCATTGCCGCGATGGTTTTACCGCAGACGATGTGCTCAATCGCGCACGCTTCGGAGTCAGCGGTTTCCGCGTCAAGCCCGAGCACTTCACAGAAGAAACGGCGGATCGTCTCATGCTTACGGGTAAGATCCTTGGCGATGTTTTCGCCCGCCGCCGTAAGGCGAATGAGCTGATAGTGCCCGCCTTCGGCCAAGTTCTGCTTGGTAAGCGCGGCGACAGCGGCGCCGGCGGAGGATTTCGTGACGCCCATGCGTGCCGCAAGATCCGTAAGCCTCGCACCGCCGCCGGTTGCCGACAGTTCGTGCACTGCGTCGAGATAGCTTTCAAGCCGCACGGAGAGTTTGCCGCGCTTGCGGTACTCAGATGGTGTAAGTCCATAGCGCTCGCGGAATTGCTCCGCGAACCTGCCGGGTTTCTTACAGCCGACCGCCCCGGCGACTCGAGCGATTGGCTCGTCCGTTGCCTCGATAAGCTCAAGTGCGCGCCGCATTCGCTCCTCGCACGCGAACTCGTGGATTGTCATCCCGATAGCCGACTTGAAGTCGGACTGTAGTTTTGATGTACTGGTGCCGGTCTCTCGAGCCAGTTCGGCAATCGTGGGGCACTCGCAAAGCTTCGATTGTATGATCTCGCAAATTTTGTGAACAACCGCCAAATCCGCATCCGATAGAGACTTCAGTGTGTTTGCCATATCTAACCTACCCATATTGTGTATTTTTGTACCCGAAAAGTATATCAATGCCTAAAGTTAGTTGAAAATAACCCGGCGCCGTGTTATAATGCTTTGGTACACCGATAAGGAACACAGTCATTATAGCACAGCCGTGCACACTTTGCAAGCATAATTTGCAAAAGTTGTGTAATCCTAACCGTGTGCAGGCGCGAGTCGGTAGGATCTGTCGAATGACGTCAACTCAGGAGGATGAGAACTTGAGCAGAGACCTGGAGTCATCGCTGGCGTGGCATTGTGCCGCCGTACTGCTCGGTAAGAAGCCCGCCGCACTGTTTGCGAAGCCGGAAGCTTGGGCGCATGTTAGCTGCGGCGAACTTCAAGTTAACGGTACGCGATTCCGCACTTTTGATGGTCGCGGTACTCGCGTCTTGCAATCCTCCGGCGAGTGAGCCATCGCCGTCAAGCTCACCCTCTGCATCTGCAACCCCGGCAAGCTCCGACGCTTTCCTGTCCGCGCTTAGCGGCACATACGAGGAACTCTTCCCGGTGCTAAACGCCGCAAAATACGACGAATACTGGCTCGAGCGAATCACCGAGTTCGTCGGTGCGGATAGCGCCGCGGCAACCGCGGATATGTTGAAAACCGTCTGCACCTCCACGATTTACGGTGCGGAGGCTATCGCGGCATTCCCGGATCCGGAGAGTGCGCGGTTCAATTGCTACTTCATCAACGGCGTTGACAGTCTTACGTTTGACGGCAACGCTTTCTCGGGTTCGCTGAATGGGGCGATCGTAATGTTCAGCGAAAGCCCGATTGCAGCCGCTCAGACTCCCAGCGCGCTCTCTATCCCGGCGAACCCATGGTACTGCCGCGAGGGCGATACCACGCCAACTTCTGCCGGTAACATATTACTCTCACCTTTTTTCATTCGCACCCTAAACTTCGTCAGGTTTTGCACGATAATAATAGTGTAAGCGGAAGTGAGCCCCACGGGGCAAGCCCGCGTCACGACCCCGCAACAGGGCGGCCGACCTTGCGCAGGGCGTGAACCACAACGGCAGGAGAAAGGACTCTCCGCCGAATATTAAATCCACCTAAGGAAAGGGAAACAATCATGCGTATTCAGAACAACATCACGGCTCTTAACAGCCACCGCCAGTACGGCATCAACAACGCCTCGATCGCGAAGAACGTCGAGAAACTGTCCAGCGGCTACAAGATCAACCGCGCCGGAGACGACGCGGCGGGACTGGCGATCAGCGAGAAGATGCGCGCACAGGTTCGCGGCTTGAACATGGCAAGCAAGAACGCGCAGGACGGCGTTAGCCTTATCCAGACCGCAGAGGGCGGACTCCAGTCCGGGCAGAACATTCTCCAGCGTATGCGTGAGCTGACCGTTCAGGCGGCGAACGACACCAACGTTCAGCTTGACCGCAAGGCCATCAGCCTTGAGATCCAAGAGTTGACCGAGGAAATCGACCGCACCGCGTACACCACTTCGTTCAACACCCGTACCCTGCTTGACGGCTCGCTTGCAAGCGGTGTTACCAAGGATCTACTGACTGGTGTTGACGCTGACCGCGTCACGCAGTTTGATGCTGGCAGACTGTCAACTGCAACAGCTGAGGATATAACACTCACAGCCGGGACGAAAGCAACGAATGAGCTTACGCTCACTGCCGCTCCTGATGTTACTAAATCCTACAAAGTATCATACGGATCCGAGAGCATAGATGTTGCCCTAGCGACGGGCGATACCGCAAACTCCGCTGCTGTAAAAATTGCAGATGCCATTAATGCTAAGTGGGGTAATGTTGTAGAGGCCAGCGGCACTGCAACTGCGGGTACTGTAACTTTAACAGCCAAAACAGTCGGGGCAGTAGAGGGAGCTCATATTAACGGCTTTGTCATTGATGAATCTGATCCCCAGGGAACTGCCGGGAGCATTGTTACAAACAACTATACTGGTGGTGATGACGCTGTTGCTGCTGGTGGTATAGCAGCGGGTGGTACTACAGTCACTTGGACCGCACAGACTAACACCGACGGCTCCGTTACATTTACCGACAATGAATTTCAAGACGCTTCATTTACCATTTCAAAAGAAGCTGCCGAGATTGGTGGAGTGTTCACCATTCCGAAGTCTGATGAGACTGCGGGCACCGGAAGTTTGAGTCTCCAGGTCGGC
>JAITGH010000129.1 GCA_031280855.1 Oscillospiraceae bacterium
ACATGTTCGCGTATGGCTCGAGCCAGACCGCAACCGGAATGGTGTACTCCTCCTGGTACACCGGGGCGACGTACGGCGGAGCGCAGAACTGGATCAGCGGCACATTCCAAGAGCGCCTGATCCGCAACACGATCGATATCTTCCCGAAGAACAAGGCCGTTGCGATCTATGAGGACTTCAATGGGTACATCCTCGGCGGACTTGAGCTTGAAGATCTCGCACAGTACGCGGTACTGACCGGAGCGACGACGCAGGAGTGGCAGTTGACCTCCACAAACCCGTGGATCACCAACAATGACGACGCGCAGCGCTCGATCACGTACTACTACTATGGTCAACTCGGACTGACAAGCAGAACCGGAACTAAGAACCCGTACGCGGGAATGCTTAACGACAGCTTACGCTCCGGAAAGTCTACGACGTATCAGCAGATCAAGGCAAGCAAGGGAATGGTCGTCGAGGTCTTTGACAACGTAGCGGTTCTGCTTGACCAAGACAACGAGATACCGTATAACACTGTCCCGTCAGCGGCAGATCCCGACTTAGTCGTGTGGTATGAGCGCAACCAATACGGTACAGTTATTCCCCGGGCCATCACTCTTGCGGAGCTCGCCGACAACATCAGGTGGTACGGCGGTAGCCGCACGAACATCTACTCCTATGGTAACGGCGCGGTTTACAAAGCATACCTTGACGGCACCGAGGAAACGGACGGTTGGTACCAGATCGACTCAACTCTCACCCCCGCCGGTGCAACGTGGACAGTACCCTACGGCGCGACGTACTACGTTGATGGAACGGGCACGAATTTCCCCGGAGTGACTGCTCTGACCCTTTCTATTGCCAAGTCGTACGTACTTGACGGTACGCTCAAGGTTACCGGTGCATCAGGACCAGGAAACCAAGGAAAAGTAACGTTCGAGACTCTTGGACTCTTAACTGTTCCGTCAAACTATGTGTTCGGTCACGACGGCAACGTAGTCGTTGATATCTACGGCGCGATCGACTACCAAGACGTAAGCGGAGGCGGATCGACGTACAGCATCGTTGGCGTGGGTGCGATGTACGATATTACGCCGACGAGTCCGAACGCCAACGCCAACGCGACGTTGACGTTCAGGGAAGAGTATCTGCGCAGCACCACAACGAATGCAATCCTGCAACGCTACAAGTTCTTCACCGTCGGAAATGGGTCGAATGCTAACCACGCGGTGCTGGAACTCAACGGCACGATGATCGACCACAACCACAATCTGATCGTTACCGGAACCGCCGATCTTAAGATCAACACGCCTGTAACCTCGAACCTGGTAGCGGCAGACACGGCAGCCGGGCAGAAGTGGGCGACGATCCAGTTCCAGGCTAACTCGAAGCTGTTGGCTGGATCAGATGGCACGAACTTCACGGCGTATGCCACAACAATTACTATTGATGTTACGACTCCGCTTGCGGGAACTACCTACACGTGGGACAACACCGGCACCGGCTCCTGGAACTAACCCCCCGCACACCCTTACTCGCACGAGAGCCCCTTCGGGGGCTCTCACGCTACAACGCGCAATCGCGCAACCGCGCAACGCTACAACGACAGTCGAGGTGCAACCATGGAGCACGCACAACTCGCACAACTCGCACAACTCGCGGAGCGCATACTCGAGTGCGCGGCCGCCGCCGGGCTGACGTTCCCGTGCGACATGACGAAGCTGAACGTCGCGCTGCTGGAGCGCGGGGTTAGCTACGCCGCGCTCGGGTTCGACCGCTGCAAGGACATGTTCGCCGCGCTGGAGCCGTGGTTCGAGCTTACGCACCCGTACCCGAGCGCGCTGTTCGTCTCCCGGCGTGACGCCGGACCCACATTAGCTCCTGCGGAATTCGGGAGCGCGAGTTCGCCGGGCAACGCGCTGTTCGCGGAGTACTTCGCGCTGCCGCTGATCGAGAAATCGCGATGCGTGCGCGAATTGCACCGCGACGTGTACATGAAGGATCGCGACATGACGGCGGTCGTGCTGAATCGGCTGACTCAGCGCGACGAGCTCACGGCGGACGGCTGGCAATCGCTGATCGCGTTCGCGTACGCTCGGGCGCGAGGTCGAGGCGAAGCTCGCGAGAGCCGCGACGGTCGGCACCTGCGGTTCCCGCTGGAGCTGGAGACTCAGAAGCGCGAGCCGATCTACGCGCTGGCGGTGCGGAACGCTCGGGCGGCTCGCGAGGGCGCGGCTCCGTGGGTGTTGAAAGGCGTCGCGACGCGAAGCTCGTACTTCCTCGGCGACGTGGTGCGCGAGTTCGATTAGACGACGTAAAATAGCGGACGGGGGTTACGCACCCTCGTCCGCTGTTTGCTATTTCCTAACCACTACTAATTGCTGCTCCCCGACGTCGGCACCAGGAAGCACATGTCGTTAAGCTCGTCCTCCGGGAAGAAGTTGTAGAACGTGAAATTGTAAATGAACCGCTCCGCGCCATAAACGCCGTAGCCGTCCTGATTGTGGTCGGTGGTGTCGTACGGATCCGCGACGATGATGACGTCGTCGGCCTCGTACTCCGTGCCCATGGTGTCATAGCCGATGATCGCCTGCCAGTGGCCGCCCCAATCGTTCCACCCGATCAAGATCGGATTGCCCGCTTTCAGCGTCTCGCGTATGTACGTGAGCGTGAATATATCGGAGACCGAGTCCTTGCAGTCGAAGGTGGAGTAGACGCTGAACCCGCCGACGCCCTCGAATATGTCGATCATCTGCTGAAGGTTCGTCGCGCCGGGCTCTGCGCCGCCGGTCGGGTTGCCATCGCGGCCTTGACGCTGACCGCGGAACTCGGACAGCGAGACTTCGTCGTACTCGCCAAGCTTGCCGTGCCAGTTCAGCACCATAAGCGCGGCGGAGACTCCGCAGCTCCACTCGGAGGTCTGCTGTTGAGTTTTGAAGCCCTCAAGGATCGTCAGCGAGTCCGTGGACTTGGCGTTGAAGAAGTCGACGCGGCTGAAGTAGGGGCTGTTGAGATGGTCGCCGCTGCGCTCGACGCTGTCGGCTCCGTCCTCGGAGAGGTCGCGGCCGTAGGGGATCTTCATGTCGTCGGAGAAGTTGCCTGCGGCGGAGCTTGACGTTTCAGAGGGTTGCGCCGACGGCGACGCGTCGGGCGAGCCGGACGGCGAGTTCGCGGGCGACTTGTCGCCGCACGCTGATAGCGTGACGGCCAGCGCGAGTGCGAGTGTCAGGAGACTCGCAAAGCGGGTGCGAGTGCGCTTAGCTTGCGCGTTAACCGCGCCTGAGGTTTGTTTCATCTGGTTCCTGCCTTCCTGTCAGTTAGAATCTGCGGATTCCCGCGAGTAAGCTCGCGAGCTTCCACAAACATGGATTATAACACAACCGACGGCGTTTGTCAACAACAATTTCACAATTTGTTAACGCGGTATTGATATAGGCGCGGCGGCGGATTATTACCAAAAACTGCAATTTCGGGAACACTCGCACAGGTTTGTGCATAATGTGACAATGGGTAAAACATGGTAATTGCCTCACCCATTATCATAGCGTATAATACCGAAAGGAAATAACGATTATGGCAAGAAGTGCTGCAACCTACAAAAATGCGGTGAAGTCGTTCAAGGTAGAGACTAATCAGAAATATCAACCGGTAAAAAATGCAGAAGGCAAGGTGATCGAGTCTTATTGCAACGTGTTTGCGTTTGACGTGATGAAGCACTCGGACGTCAACGCTCCGCTTCCTACGAAAGATGACGGAGTCTCCCCGGCACTATGCGAGAAGATGCTTGAGACGCTGACCGGGGGGACTTAGAGCAAGTGGGTCGGCACATGGGCTGCCAACGCTCAAATTAGAGCAAACAATGGGTATCCCACTATTGCGTTAACAGTTAAACATGTGGCAGTCGTCATACCGAACGACGGCACAGCGATAACTGACGTCGGTCAGATCAGGATCGCTCAGGCGGGCGAAAATAACTACTATGATGTCCCGTTATCCTACGGGTGGGCTACGGGAGCAAGAGCGTCTGTTAAATTCTACTACTGGTACGCGTATTAGAACTCGCTGAAATTTGTGAGTACCCGGGATTTCCCGGGTACTCACTACAGTGCTAGACAACCTCCATGGCAACCGTAC
>JAITGH010000010.1 GCA_031280855.1 Oscillospiraceae bacterium
GAGCGCGTGCGGTGTAAAGTGTAAAGTGCGCGAGTTACTCGATCGTTATCCGCGTCATCACCTGATCGACCTCCGGGCGGTCGGAGGTATCGGTGTGAGTCTCCGCGATTGCGTCCAAAGCCTCGAACCCGCCGACAAGCTTACCGAACGCGGCGTAGTTCCCGTCCAAGTGCGACGCGTCGTCGGTCATGATGAAGAACTGGCTGCCCGCGCTGTCGGGGTCAGAGGTTCGCGCCATGCTGAGCACGCCTCTGGTATGTGCGAGGTCATTTTTGAATCCGTTGCGTGAGAACTCACCTTTGATCGTCCAGCCGGGACCGCCGGTACCGTCGCCGTCGGGGTCGCCGCCCTGAATCATGAACCCGGGTATCACGCGGTGGAAGATTAACCCGTCATAGAACCCGCTGTTTGCAAGCTTGACGAAGTTCGCTACGGTCTCCGGGGCGATCGTCGGGTACAGCTCCGCCGTCATCACTCCGTGAGGCGTCTCTATTCGCGCCGTCAGATGTTCCATTTTTGCTTTCTCCTTAATATGTGAGCCGCAACGCTGAATTGCGCTTCCGGCATCAGCGGTACCAATTCCGCAGCCACAGTACTATCGTATGCGCACATTTTGACATATATTGTCAGTTGGCGAATACCGCCAGCAGAGCCTTATACGTCATATACAGATCGGACTTCGCGATGATCTCCCACGGAGCGTGCATACTCAAGACGGGCACGCCCGCGTCGATCGTCTCGATATTGCGGCGAGCCATATACATGGCGACCGTACCGCCTCCGCCGAGGTCGACTCTGCCAAGTTCGCCCATCTGCCACACTACGCCGTGTTCCGCGAAGATTCGGCGAAGCGTCGCGATCGTCTCCGCATTCGCGTCGTTCGAGCCGCTTTTCCCGCGTGAGCCGGTGAACTTCATGAAACTTACGCCATAGTTGAGCCTCGCGTTGTTGCGTTTATCGCTGACTTCCGGAAAGTTCGGGTCGAACGCGTTGCACA
Source organism: Oscillospiraceae bacterium (assembly GCA_031280855.1). Classification (GTDB taxonomy): domain Bacteria; phylum Bacillota; class Clostridia; order Oscillospirales; family Oscillospiraceae; genus JAISJH01. Next base: position 998 of record JAITGH010000010.1, read on the forward strand.
CGTCGGCAGAGATGCAGAAGCTTTCCGCCAGGCAATCGTCGAGGCTTACGCCTTGGGAGCGCGTCAAGCTTCCGACGAAACGCTCGAACGCTCGGCTTTGCATTCCCGTCACGCCCTCGCTGCCGATCTCCTCTTTATCGACGAGCATTGCGAGCGCGGTGCGCTCGGGCGTACCCTCGATGTCCAACACGGCGGTAAGCGCGGCGTAACTGCACACGCGGTCGTCATGACCGTACGCGCCGATCATGGAGCGATCAAGCCCGACGTCACGCGCCTCGAACGCCGGTACGATCTCCAGCTCCGCAGACAGCAGGTCTTCCTCGGTGGTGCCGTACTTCTCGTTCAGCAGTTGCAGAACCCCGAGCTTGACCTTCTCCTTCTCGTCCTTATCGGACAGCGCGGGACGAGAGCCGACGAGCACGTTCAAGCCCTCACCGGGGAACGCGTCGCCAAGCGGTTTCTTCGCCTGATCCTGCCCAAGGTGCGGAAGCAGATCCGTGATCACAAACTGCGGATCGCCGGAGTCCGCGCCGATCGAGACCTTCACGACGCTGCCGTCTCGCGTCACGATGACTCCGCGTATCTCCAGCGGGATCGCGTGCCACTGGTACTTCTTGACGCCGCCGTAGTAATGCGTCTTTAGGAACGCGATCTCGTCCGACTCGTAAAGCGGCGACGCTTTAAGGTCGAGCCTTGGCGAGTCGAGGTGGGCGGCGGCGATGTTCATGCCGTCGCGCAGTGAGCGGCTTCCGACCACTGCGGCCATGACGCTCTTCGCGCGGTTGACGCAGTAGATTCTATCGCCCGGCTCGGCTTTCTCGCCGGGGACATACTCGCGGAAGCCCTTGAGCTTAACGAGCTTAACGATAGACTCGGCGCACTCGCGCTCCGTCTTCGCGGCGTTGATGAACGAGCGATAGCCCTCCGCGTAGTCGAAAATTCGGACGGTCAGCGCGTCGTCCGCGCTCTCGTAGATGTTCTTGGGTTTATGAGCCAGCATTTCAGCCTCCTGTAGTGTCGATCGCGGTTGAAACTAACTCATTATATTATACCACACTTTCTCCCGTTTGTCAAGTAAAATTTCCACGTTTTCTTTTCGGGGCAAATGTTAACGCGGCATGCAACAGTGTCTAGTTGTTGCATACCGCGTTTGTTACTTCGAGCAGTATACGCACTACGGCTCACGCATCGCAATCCCCGCAAACGCCGCGCCGCAATCCCCGCGCTGTGGATAACGCGAGCACCGCGAACGCTACGGGAGCAAGGCGGTTATCCCGGCGATAAGCGCTTTTACCCCCGGAATATTTGGCTCTCCTGTAGGCTGAGCGCGCCCACTCATCCTACAGGAGAGCCATTTTCTGAATGTAGCCGCTCAGTTCTTCTTCCTCGCAGCCCGTTATCAGCGCGGTCAGCGGCTCCTGTGAGTGCGCCTCGCCGTAATAGCTGTCGAAGCAATCATAGTACTTGCGCCTGTCAGCATACTTGATGTTGACGGGCAGATACCCCGCCTTGATTAGCTCGAAGTTCATAATCAGCCGCCCGGTGCGTCCGTTTCCGTCGATGAACGGGTGAATCCCCTCGAAGCGCAGGTGGAATTCCGCTATTGCGTCTATGATGTGACGCTCCCGCTTCATCGCGGCGTAGTCGGCGAGTAGTGTTTCCAGTTGCGGTGCTATGAGATACGGCTGAGGCGGCGTGTGAGCCGCGCCCGCAATCGTCACGGGTACGCCCCTGTAAACGCCGCGGTTCTCGCGGTCGTTCATCAGAACCAGCGAGTGAATCTGCTTGATAACCCATTCCGTCAGCGGCTCGTCCCTGTCAACCAGCGTGTACATAAACTCGAACGCGTCCCTGTGCCCGATTGCCTCCAAGTGGTCTTTCAGCGGCTTTTCGCCAATGGTTATACCCTGCTCCAGAATCAACGCGGTCTCGCGCAGGGTCAGGCTGTTGCCCTCTATCGCGTTGGAGTTGTACGTGTTACTGACGATAAACTCATCGCGAAGCCGCTTTAGCTCCGCCGCGTTCAGCGGTCGCAAGCTCCGCAGTTGCTCTCTAAGCGCGTCCGCTCGTGTGAAGTCCATTCGTGAACACCTCCTGCTTTTCGATTTTGCTGTAGGTCTCGTCTAACGCCGCCTCCAGCGTGTCGGTGAGTATGCCGTTGCTCCTGAACCCCTCCGCGATACCGCCGTAATACTGCCGCGAGGGTATCGCCGGAGCGTCGTGTTCGGCGGTCATTACGTAGACCATCGCCTTTACCGCCGCGCCGTCCTCGGCGTAGACCGTCACATTGCGCTTGATGTACAGGCGCGGGTAGCCCTCGTATACGTCGAGGCTCCGTTCGCACTCGGGCGTAATCTCCCATAGTAGCCCGTGAACCTCCGAGCCGTTCCTGCGCTTTACGTTCGCTACGCCCCAGCCGCTGGTCTTGCCGTTGAAGCCCAGCGCGTCTACGTGAATCCCGCAAGGCTTGTTCGCTTTCGGTAATTATATTATACCAGCAGACCGTCATAAAGTCAAGTGTTTTTGCGCCGTGCTGTACCGAGAGAAAGAGGGCTGCCGATGACGGGCGCAAAGAAAAGACGACGATGATAATTGTTGACTCCCAAAGCGTCAAAAGCACCGATACCGCCGAGGAAAAGGGCTTCGATGCAGGGGAAAAACGAGTGGACTCAACCTCCATATTAGAGTAGACGCGCTCGGTCTCTCGAGCACGTCTGACGCGATGATCTACGCACTCGGCGACGCGCTGAACTCGATTGACCGAGACTCGCAACTTCTGATCACGGTGGAGCTGTTGACAACCCTCGCCGATTTTTCTTGAAAAACCCGTCCAAATCCTGTATAATAGACGTAG
>JAITGH010000042.1 GCA_031280855.1 Oscillospiraceae bacterium
GGCGGATCGGGGTTGACTCGCTGAGCTACGAAGACGAGAACTTCAAGCTCTCGCTGACTCGTAACCCCGCGCCGCAACCCGCGCAGTACGGCGGCGCTGTCGCCGCGACGTTCGGTAACGCTGTCGCCAACGGTAACGCGCAAAATACGGAGCCGAGCGAGACTGCGGCAGGCAACTTCGTCACTGTTTCCTCGCCGTGCGTAGGGACCGCGTACCGCGCTCGGGAACCCGGCAAGGCGCCGCTCGTCTCGCTCGGCGATACCGTCCAAGCCGGCGATCCGCTATGCGTGATTGAGGCGATGAAGACCTTCAGCGAGATCCCCGCGCCGTGCGCCGGAGTCGTCGTCGAGATCGGGTTCGAGGACGGGCAGCTTGCCGAGTACGGCGCGCCCCTTGTCGTGCTGGAGGTCGAGCCGGGCGAACGCTCCGCCACGGGTGCAACCCCGTGATCCGGCGAGTGCTGATCGCCAATCGCGGCGAGATCGCGGTGCGGATCATTCGCTCCTGCCGCGACATGAATATCGAGATGGTCACCGTCTACAGCGAGGCGGATCGCGACGCGCTGTTCGCCTCGCTGTCCAACGAGTCCGTGTGTATCGGCGGCGCGAAGCCCTCCGAAAGCTACCTCAATCAGGCGAACATCATTGAAGCCGCGCTGAAAACCGGGTGCGACTCCGTTCACCCCGGTTACGGGTTCCTGTCGGAGAATGCGGAGTTCGCGGAGCTTGTCACGCGCTCCGGGCTGACGTTCATCGGACCGAGCGCGGACGCGATCCGCGCACTGGGCAGTAAGTCGAACGCGAAGCGGCTAATGCGCGAGTGCGGCGTACCCGTCGTACCCGGCTCCGACGGCGCGGTCGACGCGCTTGACGATGCGAGAGCGATCGCGGAGCGCGTCGGCTACCCCGTCCTGGTGAAAGCGTCCGCGGGCGGCGGAGGGCGCGGTATGCGAATCGCGCCGGACGCGGACGCGCTCGAGTCCGCGTTCCACGAAGCGTCCGCCGAGGCGCTCGCCGTATTCCGCGACGGCGAGGTCTACATCGAGAAGCTCATCACTAACCCGCGCCATATCGAGGTTCAGCTTATCGCCGATCACCACGGTAACGTGCTCACGCTCGGGGAGCGCGAGTGCAGCGTTCAACGGCGCGGTCAGAAGATCCTGGAGGAAGCGCCGTCGAAGGCGGTGAGTGCGCAACTGCGGGAGACTCTGTCGCGCTACGCGGTCATGGCGGCTCAAGCCGCGCATTACGAGAACGCGGGCACCGTCGAGTTCGTGCTCGCGCCCGATGGCAACGTCTACTTCATCGAGATGAACACGCGATTGCAAGTCGAACACCCCGTCACGGAGGCGATCACGGGCTTCGACCTCGTACGGGAGCAGATCCGCGTCGCGTCCGGGCTGGAGCTGTCGGCGCGTCAAGATGAGATCGCAATCGCGGGACACGCGATCGAGTGCCGCCTGTGCGCGGAGGATCCGGAGCACGGGTTCCGACCGTCGCCCGGGAAGATCGACTTCATGCACTTGCCCGGCGGATTCGGGATCCGCGTTGATTCCGCGCTGTTCCCCGGCTGCGTCGTCTCGCCGTACTATGACTCCATGCTCGCTAAGATCGTCGCTCACGGTAAGACTCGCAACGAAGCAATCTACCGAATGCGCCGTGCGCTCGAGGAACTCATCGTGCGCGGAGTCACCACTAACCTCGGGCAGCTGTATATGGTGCTCCATAACCCGGACTTCCTAACGGGCAGCTACGATACCGCGATCCTCGAGAAACAACCGCTCGTTAGTACGCTGTGATGACGCGTTTTGATATGTATTGGGACGACGAGAGTTAGGACGCAAACTTTTTGAAAAAAGTTTGACAAAAACTTTTACATTGGGTGCTGTGTCCTACGGAGGGAACCTAAGGTGCCCTTAAGGCACCTTAGGTTCAGCAGCAGAGGCTAATGCGCGTCCGGAGGCACGCCGGTTGACGCTAGTGACTACCATGGAAGTGTTCCCCTAATTCCTAACAACTAACAAAAGGAGCCGTTATGCAGAACCCGTTTTCAGAGCGCAAGGTGAAGCTCGATTTATTGAAGTCGCTGCGGTCGATCGGACGCAAGAGTGCACCATCGCCGACGCCGTACGTGTCATGCCCTCGGTGCAAGGCGGATCACGAACGCGCAGCTTTGGCAAGCGTGATGAACGTGTGCCCGCGTTGCGGCCGCCATATGCACATCGCGGCTCGGGAGCGGCTGTTGCACCTGTTCGACGAAGGCTCGATAACCGAGTGCTTCGCGGAGGTTAAGCCTCGCGACGCGCTCGGGTTCCCCGGGTATGCGAAGAAACTGGCGGAGACTGCGTCGAAGACCGGGTTGCCCGGCGCTTGCGTGTGCGTAACGGGTACGGTCGAGGGTAACGGCGCGGTCGCCGCCGCGCTCGACACCGATTTCATGATGGGCAGCATGGGCGCCGCCGTCGGGGAGAAGATCACACTGGCGACCGAGTACGCGCAGTCCTCGCAACTGCCGCTGATCGTCTTCTGTGCGGGCGGCGGAGCGCGAATGCAAGAGGGCATCTTCGCGCTCATGCAGATGGCGAAGACCGCCGCCGCGATCAAGCGGTTCTCCGATTCCGGCGGGCTGTTCATCGCGTACATAACGCACCCGACGACGGGCGGCATTACCGCGAGCTTCGCTTCGCTCGGCGATATCACGCTGGCGGAGCCGGGTGCGCTGTTCGGATTCGCGGGTCCTCGAGTTATCGAGCAAACCATCGGTGAGAAACTGCCCGATGGGTTCCAAAGCGCGGAGTTCCAGCTCGAGCACGGGTTCGTCGACGCGATCGTAGCGCGTGCGGACATGCGCGCCACAATCGCGCAGTTGCTGCGCTTGCATAGGAGGGAAGCTCGATGATTCAACCGTACGAGCGCGTCAAGCTGGCGCGTGATTCTAAGCGACCCGGAGCGACGGAGTACATCGCGGAGCTGTTCCGCGACTTCTTTGAGTTCCACGGCGACCGTGCCTACAGCGACGACTCCGCCGTCATATGCGGCGTTGCGGAGTTCGACACGCTAAGCGCTCGCGGCGCGATCCCCGTCTCCATCGCCGCAACCTGCCGCGGCAACACGATCGAGGAACGCGTGCGCCGTAACTTCGGCATGGCTCAGCCCGACGGGTACCGCAAGTTCCAAC
>JAITGH010000087.1 GCA_031280855.1 Oscillospiraceae bacterium
CTACGTCTATTATACAGGATTTGGACGGGTTTTTCAAGAAAAATCGGCGAGGGTTGTCAACAGCTCCACCGTGATCAGAAGTTGCGAGTCTCGGTCAATCGAGTTCAGCGCGTCGCCGACGCGTCACATCCCGCCTCGCCGGAGGATATGGACTACCCCGAAGGATTGAAATTGCCGGACTCAGACAGCATCCCAATGTGTTGCTGCTTCCCGCCGTACCGGGCATTGCGGGATTACGGCGTCCCCGACAAAATCGGGCAAGAAGACAAGCCGATCGAATAGATTGAGCGGTTGCGTGCTGTGCTTGAGGAAGTTCGCCGCGTCCTCCGACCCGACGGTACTTTGTGGATCGTGATTGCGGACACTTATTGCGGCACCGGAAACAAAGCGGTACTATTTCGACCACGAATCCATCCGGGAACCCGCCGTGGACAGCCGCAAAAACGGCATTCACAAAGGTTCGGCTCGTCAAGCAGCAGCAGCGGCGCGCCGCTCAGAAACGCCCGCGCGATCGCGCTGTACAGCGCCGCTTCACACGCCTCGCGCAATCTCAACACATCGACGTTCTGTTTCAAGCGCACGTTCAAGCAGCGCGACCTCCTCCGTACGCCACTCTAGACCTCCGCTCGGAACCTTGTCCCAACGGTCGAGCCACTTAACGTAGAACGTCGCCGCGCTCTCGCTGACGCTGCGGAACATCGCCGCAAGCTCCGTCTGACCCTGCTCCGCAAGGTACACCGCCGTGCAACGCCGCTCTTCAATCAAGCTACGGAGCGTACATTCGTTCACGCTCGCACGGCGATAGAAGTCGTCCTTAGGCGAGCGCTCGTCCCACAGCGCGTTGTCGCGGAGCCCCGCGATCCACTTCTCATACGCCTCCGCGCCCTGATAATAGCCGCGACTGTTCGGAGCCTCGAACGACTCCACGAGCACTCGCAGTGATTGCCGCAGCAGCTCATCGTCCGTCGGACGCTCGATTTTCTTCCCAAAATGCGAAATCAGGAACGGCCAAAACTCGGTCTCAAGGTACTCGCCGCCGCCGTCTTTTACCATGCCGTTCTCGTCGAGCAGATCGCCGTCGAAGTACGTCCGGCAGTAGAGCGTCTTGCCGCCGTCGGAGTAGCCGGTGATTACGCCCCACTCGGCGGCGGTGCGCAAATTTATCGCGACGACGGGCTTGCCCATCTGAATATCGCTCACTATGAGACGGCGTTCCGCACTTCGATCGTCCTTGTCGAACCTGTCCGCAGACGACATCTCATAACCAATCGCGTGGTACAACGATTCGTTGTAGTCGAACGCGACAAGCGCATCGGTCGCGCTCCAGTCCCATATCTCGCAGAAATTCAGGCGGTAGCACGCGCCCGACATGCCCATCAGCTGCTCGTATGTGAACGGTTCGCCCATCGCTTTCAGAGCCGCATACAGACTGCCGCCCCAACAGCAGTCCATGCCGTTACCCCACGCCAGCGGAATCGCGCCCGGAATCATGCAGACCGCCAGGCCTTTCAGCGTCAACTCGGTGCGGTCAGCGGAGTACGTCAACACGCCGCCCTCCCGGCAACTGACAACGTGAATCCCGCTGCGATTCAGGTACACGAGCGCCAGAAACTCCGGCGAATCGATCGCGGGATTGCCGGGGAACGTCTCGTGGTTGACGTGTAAATCCAGGTAGTGGAAGTAGTCGTAGTGCTCCATCTTGTGCATCACGTCGCGAAAGCCGTCGGAGTTGCCGTACCACGCTCCGAGTATCCTAAAATCCGCGTCAAGAAGATGCTCGTCCTGCGGCATAAGCAGCGCGTCAATCGTGACGCCCGGCGTCTCGGCGAGTTTGGGCAGCAACGCGGTCTCCGGCAGGTTTTTGCCGTTCTCCCATTTTGACACGGCTTGCGGCGAGACTCCTAGCAGCTCCGCAAGCTGTTCGCCGGTTAGCCCTTTCTCACGCCTCAACGCCGCGATTTTGTTGCCGACTTTGTAGTTGTCGATCATCGTTCGACCCTCCTGTGTTGTTCTGTTACGCATAGTATACCGCATCGTCGGGAGGGTTGTGCCATACGCAGAAGGTTAAACTTTTTTCGGCGTGCTCAACTTCAGGTTGAGCACGCCGAAACATCCGCACGTTCGGCGTCACGACGAACACCGAGCTTAACGGTCACGGAGCGCTATAGCGCGGCAGACAACTTCGCAAGCTCCGCAGAGAGCGCCTTCGGGAGCGTATCGCCGAACTTCGCGTAGAATTCCTCGATCCCGCTGACCTCGTCGCGCCAGAGTGCTTTGTCCACGTTGAGTAAAGTTTCCAAAGTCGCAGAGTCAACCCCGGAACCGTCAAGGTTTACGTCGCCCGGTAACGGCAGATATCCGATCGCGCTGTCAACCGCGTCAAGCTGCCCGGAGCAGCGCTTCAGGATCCACTCCAGCACGCGGAAGTTCTCGCCATAGCCCGGCCAGATGAACTTGCCGTCATCGTCGGTGCGGAACCAGTTGACGTTGAAGATCTGCGGAGGATTCTCCACCTTGGACGCCATGTCGATCCAATGCGCCCAATAGTCGCCCATGTCATAGCCGCAGAACGGAAGCATCGCCATCGGGTCACGGCGCGCTACGCCGACCGCTCCCGCCGCCGCCGCCGTCGTCTCACTACCCATGATCGAGCCGACGAACACTCCGTGAGTCCAGTCGCGGCTTTGGTAGACCAGCGGAGCCGTCTTCGCTCTCCGTCCGCCGAAGATGATCGCGGAAATCGGGACGCCATCCGGATTCTCGAACTCCGGCGAGATGCACGGGCAGTTAACCGCAGGCGCAGTGAACCGTGAGTTCGGGTGAGCGCCCGGCGTTCCCGCAGTCTTGCCGTTCCACGGATTCCCGCGCCAATCCAGGGCGTTCTCCGGCGGATTCTTATCAAGACCTTCCCACCAGACGGTGTTATCGTCAAGGTTCTGCACAACGTTTGTGAAGATCGCGTTCTTAGCCGTAGCCGCGATCGCGTTCGGGTTCGACTTCACGTTCGTACCGGGCGCGACGCCGAAGAATCCGTACTCCGGGTTAACCGCGTATAGCATCCCGTTCTTCGGGCGAAGCCACGCGATGTCGTCGCCGACGCACCACACTTTCCAGCCCGCTTTCTCATAGCCCTCAGGGGGAATCAGCATCGCCAGATTCGTCTTGCCGCACGCGGATGGGAACGCCGCCGCCACGTACTTCGTCTCTCCGTTCGGAGCCTCCACACCCAGGATCAGCATGTGTTCCGCCATCCAGCCCTGGTCGCGCCCCAGCACGCTCGCCATACGGAGTGCGAAGCACTTCTTGCCAAGCAATACGTTGCCGCCGTAGCCGCTGTTGACGCTCCAGATTGTGTTATCCTCCGGGAAATGCGCTATGTAGCGCCGCTCAGGGTCGAGATTAGCCTTCGCGTGCAGACCCTTGATGAAGTCTGCTCCATCGCCGATTTGAGCGAGAACCGACTTCCCGATCCGCGTCATGATCGCCATCGACAGTACGACGTAGATACTGTCGGTCAGCTCGATTCCATATTTTGCGAACGGTGAGCCGACTACGCCCATCGAATACGGTATGACGTACATAACGCGCCCCGCCATCGCGCCGGCGTAGATCGACTTCATCATCGCGTACATCTCGTCAGGTGATTTCCAGTTGTTGGTGGGACCCGCGTCGCGTTTTGAGCGTGAGCAAATGAACGTGCGATCCTCAACCCGCGCAACATCGGTCGGGTCGGAGCGATGCAGATAGCAGCCGGGCATCTTCTCTTGATTCAGCGTGATCAGCTCACCCGTGGCGACCGCCTCGGCACGGAGCGACGCAAGCTGCGCCTCCGATCCGTCAATCCATACGACGCTGTCGGGCGCGGTGAGCGCGGCGCATTCGTCGATCCAGCTTAACACATGTTTGTTGCTTGTAAGTTGCATTTTACCCTCCAATAGTATTGTATATACGTTGATTTTGCAAGAATAGTCATCCTTACTTGCATAGTGTAACATGATTCTTCGCACTTGTCAAGCTTTTTTTATGATCGCACTCGCAAGAAAGCTCCCACGATCACCGCAGTAACCGAGCCGCAGATCAGCCCGGCGATGATCAGCGTCGGATAGTAGACCAACGCAAGCCTCGAGTCGCCGAGCGCAAGTGCGGCAAGCGCGAGTTGCGCGAGGTTATGCGCGACGGCTCCGACCGCGCTCACGCCCGTTACGGAGAACGCTCCGCTTCGCTTGAGCGCGCACATTATCAGCAGGCTCGCAATCCCTCCCGCCAGCGCGTGCGCGCCTCCCCACAGCCCGGAGAACATGAACGCGGCGAGCGCGATCCTGCCGACGCTTACTATCGCGGCGGCGCGAACGTTCCATCGGTACAGCACGATTAGTGTGACGCAGTTCGCAAGCCCGAGCTTGATGCCGGGTACGCTCGGCACCGGAGCGGGCAATAGCGATTCCACTCGGCTTACGCACAGCGCAAGCGCGATCAGTACGCCGCCCAATGCGACTCGCCTCGCGGTCATCTACTTCGTAAAGTGGACGTGCGAGTTGATGTGCTCCTCGCAGAAGCAATGCATACCCTCGCAGCGGGAGCAGTAGCGGAACTCGAGGTTCGGGTACTCGGACGCGGACTTCCAGCACACGGCGCAGCGACGCTCGGCAAACGGTTCCGCATTCTTGACCGAGTCGGTAAAGCTGCCGCCATTGCGATTGCGCGTTGGCTCGGGATTCGCGAAGTAACGGCGAAGCTTGCGAAAGAAATTGCGCACCATGTAGCCGAGCGGTTCCGCGCACATGACGACGACGATCAGCATCGACGCAAACGGAATCAAGTGGAGCGGGAACGGCATCGCGAGGATCTCCAGAACCTTGTAAATCATCGCCGCGTACATCAGCCACGTCACGCGTACGGGGATGATGAAGAATATCCGGAAGACTGACTCCGAGAACATCAAAGCGTATACTATGAATACGGGCAGTACGAACTCCGACATGCCAATGAATCGCAGGTAGTACAGCAGCTGCCCGAGTATAGCCAGTGTCGGCAATTGTTCTTGAACCACGAGCGCGTTAGCGATCCACACGGCGATCGGCGGAATGAGCATGAGCAAGTGGTAAATCATGGTGATTACGCCCTCTATCAGCAGTCCGCCGAGATAGAACACGTTGAACTTCGCAGAACCCCATACGCCTTGAACTCCATTTGAGAGATGGTAGAACAGATACAGCAAGAGCGCCCTGAATAGCAGCGTTATCGAACCGTCAGCCGAGATGTTTATGGGTTTGGCGAATAGCGCGAACCCGCCTGTGAAAAGTCTCCACACTTGACCGCGCATTACTAACGATGGGTCGAGCACCAGTGCGCTATACAACGCTCCGCTGCGATCCATCTGTCCGACCAGCACCAGTAACGCGCTGCCGAATGTGACGATCTGAATCAGGTGCGGAATCCCGAAGCGCGGGTGACGCATACAAAATTTGTCGATTGCTCGGTTGATTGCTTTCAAAGTTTTGACCTCCACCGTAAACTCATACTGCTATTATACCACAAATGAGCGCGAAAGTCAAGTCTTTTGATTGACGAAGTTGTCGTGTATAACTTGTCGAAAGCGTGGTAAACTACCGACATACCGCGTTCAAACGGCGGGGCGTAGCGTTCCGCTTGCGGATTGTTTACATAAAGTTAACAAAAGGAGCGCGAACGAATGAGCCGAATCGGGAAGCAAACGCTATTGCTGGAGCGCAGCCCGGTAATACTGGGAAGCGCGAGCTCCGTGGGATCGCTGGAGGCCTCCGGCCCGCTTGCGGGGACGTTCGACCACGTCAGCGACGACGCGTACTACGGACAGCGCACGTGGGAGAAAGCGGAAAGCGCGATGCAGGCGCAAGCGTTCTCGCTCGCGTGTACGAAGTGCGGAGTGCTGCCGGGGAACCTCGACATGGTTTTCGCGGGCGATTTGCTGAACCAATGCACGGCGACCGCGCTGATGCTTCGGGAGACCGGCATACCGTTCTTCGGGTTGTACGGCGCATGTTCGACGATGGCGGAGAGCATCGCGCTTGCCGCGATGTGCATAAACGCGGGCTATGCGAATCGCGCCGCCGCGGTTACCTCGTCACACTTCTGTACGGCGGAGCGCCAGTTCCGTATGCCGCTCGAGTACGGGGGGCAGCGCGGTCCAAGCTCGCAATGGACGGCAACCGCCGCAGGCGCGATGCTCATGGGCAGTGAGGGCGACGGCGCGAGAGTGACGCATGTTACTCCCGGCAAGATCCTCGACACCGGGATGACGGACTCGATGAACATGGGCGCGGCGATGGCGTATGCGGCGTTCGACACGCTTCACGCTCACTTCCGAGATTTGGACGTCGGCGCGGAGCACTACGACTTGATCGTAACGGGCGATCTCGCATTCGTCGGGCATTCCCTGGTACTCGAGCTATTTCGGCGCGAGCTTAACGTCGAGCTTACGAACTACAACGATTGCGGGCTGATGCTGTACTCTCGAGATCAGCACGACATAAACGCCGGAGGTTCCGGCTGCGGGTGCTCCGCCGCCGTGCTGTGCGGATATATAATGCGCGAGCTGAACTCCGGGCGGTTGAAGCGCGTGCTGTTCGCGGGTACGGGCGCACTGATGTCGGCGGTCAGCTCCGGTCAGGGCGAGAGTATTCCCGGCATATGCCATGCAGTTGCAATCGAGAGATCATAAGGAGGCTACGCCATGCTATTACGGTTGCTGATCGCGTTTCTGGTTGGAGGCGCGTTGTGTATACCCGCGCAAGTGCTGATCGATAAGACGAACTACACGCCCGCGAAGATCTTGACGGCGTACGTAGTCGCGGGAGTACTGCTTGGTGCGGTAGGCTTGTACAAGCCGCTCGTCACGTTCGCGGGGGCAGGCGCAAGCGTACCGTTGCTTGGATTCGGGAACGCGCTGGTAGAGGGCGTGCGCAAGGCGGTCGACGAGCGCGGACTGATCGGAGCGTTGTCCGGCGGGATAACCTCGACGGCGGCGGGAGTAGGCGCGGCGATCTTCTTCAGCACGATTGCAGGGTTGATCGTCCGCC
>JAITGH010000058.1 GCA_031280855.1 Oscillospiraceae bacterium
TCGTCGCTGCTAAGGAAGCTGATCTCGGACGGACTGATCTCGGCGGGGTATACGAATCTGACGGTGACGATGAACGGTATGGAGGCGTGGAACGTACTGGAGAGCTTCAAAAATATGCCGGGCGGAGCGCCGATTTCCAACTTCGTCGACCTTGTAATCACGGACATCGAAATGCCGCAGATGGACGGTCATCATCTGTGCAAGCAGATCAAGACGGATCCGAAGTTAAGCTCGCTGCCGGTGATCATATTCTCGTCGTTGATCGATGAGGCGATGGAGGCGAAAGGTCGCGAGGTCGGCGCGGACGCTCAACTGGCGAAGCCGGACATAGCGCTGCTGGTCTCGCTGATCCGGGATCTGACGAATACGGATCATTCGGAGTGAACAAGTCTCAGGGCTATACGATACGGTCAGCGCGGTCGGAGGATCTGGCCGCCATGATTCGTGTATGGGAAGAGGCGTTCGGCGACCGTGAGGAAGCCGTGCGCTTCTTCGATGTGTTCTTCTCGCCGGAGACGTGCCTTGTGCTCGAGTCCGACGACGCGGTTCGCGCGATCGCTCACGTGGTACTCGGCGCGGAACTGAGCGCGGGCGGCGAGACGCTCGCCTGTCCGTATTTGTACGCGGTAGCGGTAGACTCTCGCTATCGCGGACTGGGGTACGGCAAAGCGATCTGCGAGTACGCGGTCGCGCACGCTCGGGCGTTAGGCTATCGCGTGGTTGCGACGTGCCCTGCGGACGACCCGCTGGTCGGGTTCTATCGCTCACTGGGATTCACGCGTGAGGAGCGGCTCGGCGACGGGTTCCGCCCGAGCGCGTTCATGGTGCAAACGCTGAGTTTCCTGCCGCGAGTATTGGTATGGCACGCCAGGAGGGAATCGAACCCCCGACCCACTGCTTAGAAGGCAGTTGCTCTATCCCCTGAGCTACTAGCGCACATCAACCTTTAACAGCGCTGATACATCCGCGCTGTAGAGTTTTTTTACCTGCGTTACCTTTAAGGATCGCAAGTCAAATTGCGTCTCAATCCGGCAGTAACGACCGGGCTTACGAGGGCGCGCTGTAAAGTTCTTTTGCTTGCTTTTCTTTCAAGAAGAGTAACTGGGGTGGATGATCGGACTCGAACCGACGGCCTCTAGGGCCACAACCTAGCGCTCTAACCTCCTGAGCTACACCCACCGCAATGCACGGATTCTCTTGACCTCAACGGCATCGCGCCGAACCCCCCTGCCACGCAATATTTACATTATACCACACTTCCTCCCGTTTGTCAAGTACTTTTTTCACAAATGTCAATACCATTCGCAACAAAATCTCAAAAAAAAATTTTGCAGCCCCATCTCCGCACCTCTCAACCGAGTTAAACCGCAGCCTAAAGCCGGTCGCGGACGCGCCAACGCGAGCAGTCGCTCGACCGCCGCACAGTCGTCAGCCGTCACGCCGGCCTGTACCCCGTCTACTCCGACACCGAGCCTTACAGCCTCCTCAGGGCGATATAGTCCCCCCCCCAGCTCCTGATCCCAAGCCGCGCCACCTCGTCACCGGCTATAACGGCTCTCCTGTAGGCTAGACGCTCATTCTACAGGAGAGCCGATTAATACGACCATCGGTTACGGTCAGTTGAACTTGTTCATCGCGGTCTCGACGTCGTGCGCGATCAGCGTCTCGAGCACGTCGGGCACGAGCTCCGCGCACTCCCGCAGTGTGTCGAGGCTCGATTTGTCAAGCTTCCCGATGACCCAATCGATGCGGTCATGCTCCGGGTGCGAGGGCTTGCCGATCCCGAGCTTGATGCGAGGGTAATCGCGAGTCCCGAGGTGCGCGGTAACGCTCTTGATCCCGTTGTGACCGCCGTCGGAGCCTCCGCGCTTGATACGAAGCTTACCGGGCGCGAGGTCGAGGTCGTCATGCACGACTACGACGCGCTCCGGCGCAAGCTTATAGAACCGCACGGCGGCGGCGACGGCTTCTCCGCTCAGGTTCATGTACGTCATCGGCTTCATGAGCAGCACTCGAGCACCGCCGATGACGGCAAGCTCGGTATGCGACTTGAACTTCGCGCGGCGAATGCGAACTCCGACGGAAGACTCGACATAATCCGCCGCAATCCAACCGGCGTTATGACGCGTAAGCTCGTGCCGTGCGTCCGGGTTCCCTAAAAACACGATCAGCCATTCCGGCGGAGCGGTCGGCGCGTTGAATCTAAACATATCGTTTTGCTATGCGTTCCTTAGAACAGCGACGCGAGCGAGACCTCGTCATGGATCCTGCGAATCGCCTCTGCGAAGAGGTGCGAGGACGAGATGTACTCGATCTTCGGGCACGCAGGCTTATCCGCCGGATACGGGATCGTGTCAAGCAGCGTCAGCTTCTCGATTGCGCTTGCGTTAAGGATGTCGAGCGCAGCTCCCGCAAGTACCCCGTGAGTCGCGAACGCGTAGACTTGCTCCGCGCCGAACGCTTGAACGGCCGCAGCCGCGTGAACCAGCGTACCCGCCGTCGAGACGACCTCGTCCAGCATCAGCACATGCTTGCCGTTGACTCTGCCGATGACGTTTAGCGCCTCCGACGAGTCAGACACGCTGAAATTACGGCGTTTCTCGACGATCGCAAGGTCGAGCCCCAATCGGTCGGCGAACATGCGCGATCGCTTTACGTTGCCGATGTCTGCCGAGACGACGATGTACTCGCCGGGGTTATTCTTCATCAGTTTCTTGCACGAATCGACGAATTGACCCATGCCCAGCAGATGGTCGAGCGGAATGTCGAAGAACCCCTGGATCTGATCCGCGTGCAAATCCATGGTCAAGACTCGATCCGCGCCCGCCGTAGTGATCAGATTCGCGACAAGCTTTGCGCTTATCGGATCGCGTGACTTCGCCTTGCGATCCTGACGCGCATATCCGAAATACGGGATCACTGCGGTGATTCGAGCCGCGCTGGCGCGTTTGCACGCGTCGATCATGATCAGCAGCTCCATCATGTTCTCGTTCACGGGGTTGCATGTCGATTGCACGAGGAACACGTCGGTGCCGCGCACGGTCTCGTAGATTGAGATGTTGCACTCCCCATCAGAGAATCGCGCAACGTCCGCACGTCCAAGCGTCTTACCAAGCTCGCGGCATATCGCGTTAGCAAGCGGTAAGTTAGAGTTCCCCGCGAACATCACCAGCTCTGTTTGTCTCATTTGCGTAAGCCTCCCAACAAGATTTGAAGCCGCGTGCGCGGCCACAAGTTATGAACCTGCTGACGTAGGTTCTCGTCTCGGCGATTCGCCGCGCACTTACTATATCACAAGTGCGCGGCGTTGTCAACGACCATTTTCTGAGTCTAGAACAGCAGCTCGAACTTGTTGCCGTCCGTGGTGAAGTACTCGTGCTCATCGCCGTCGTCGTCTATCACCCGGATAATCGCAGAATGGAAGTCCGACACGATAGATTGGACGTCGCCGTCGAACTTACCGACCTTCTTGCTCTTGCCGCCGTCGGAGCGGTACAGCTCGTAATCGCTGACGTACAGCAGCGTCTTGCCTTTCAGCAGCACGCGTCCCGTATAGTCGTCGGTGATAAGTTTAGCTTTACCCGCGCCCTTCTTGTACATCAAGCCGTCATAGTCTTCGTAGAAAATGCCGCCGTCAGAGGTAACAAGCGCATTGGAAGTACGAAGGTCACCGTCCACAAGCACAGTCGGATCCGCGTCCGCGTTGAATGCGTTCATCTTGTACACCCGATTGTTCTTCGTGTAGTACAGCGTCTTACCGTCGCGAGCCAACGTGTAGTAACCGGCGTTCTTCACGACGGAGCTTGTCTCGAACTTGCGGTTGATTCGCGAAACGCCGCCGCTATCGTCACGGTAGAACGTATCGGCGAAGCTCGACGCCGAAATTTGATAGGACATACGAGCGGTATTCGCCGGAGTCACGTAGGTCCGATATTGCCGAGAAAGCGAGATCCGCTTCTGACCGTTTACACTGATGAAAGATCTCGCAGAGTCGTCGGAGTCGGAGACGTAGATTATCTGCGATAAATCCTTGTTGAAGAGTACTTCCGATAATCCTTCACCAAGCTTCTCTTTCTTGTCGCTGTTCATTCCGCGCTGAACGTAATAAACGCTTAGCTTCGAGTAATACACGTACTTCGCGCCGTTCGCAACCGCGAACGGGATCGCGTCCTTGCCGAGCTCCTGCGGCTTGCCGTTCCGGATGTACCCGCGTACGTTACCGTCTTTCGAGGTAGCATACCCGACAGTCTTGCCGTTCGGCGATATAGAGATTGCACGGTCGATGACCTCATTTGCGATCTTCGTGCTTTTGCCGCCGTCATACAAGTACAGATCGGTGGTACCCGTCGAGCTGCCATCGCCCTTAGTGTAGGCGACCGCGTTACCGTCAGCGGAGATCATGAAACTGCGCACCTCGTCCGAGACCTTCTTCGTTTTACCGTCCACGTAGTAGAGCGTGTAACCGGACTCGCCGGAGACTTTGACCGTAAAGGCGGCGGACTTGCCGTCCAAACTGCTGAACAGCGTGCTATAGCTGCCCTCGACTCTCGTAGCCGCCGCCCACGTCGGCGCGACGATCGTCTCGTCATTGTCTCTGTCGTACGTCAGGTACACGGCGCCCTTGCTGTAGCCGTACTTCGACGGCTTGAACAGATTGATCGCGATCAACGCGACCACGATTACCGCGACGATTGCAATCGCAGGCTTTAGCAGCTTTTGCAGGTTCGGTATGGCTTTGACGGCGGCGCTCGCAACCGCAGTAGCCTCGACCGGTGCGGCAGCAGCGTCAAGCTCGATCGCACTCCCGCATGACGCGCAGAACTTCATGTCCGAGGATACCTCGGAGCCGCATACTTTGCATTTGACCATTGAACGATCCTCCTTCCTAATCGCACAAAAGTATGTCCGCCGCTTTGCGCACCACACAGTCCGCAAAGGGTATTGTCAAAAATTTGTAGTAGTACTTAGGATAACGACCGCCGCTGTATCGTGTATACAGCAAGGGAGGCAGACGAAGTACTACACAGCTTTTTGACATTACCCCGCAAAGCGGATTCGGTTAACCCTATTGCCTCTGACCGCAGCCGGTGCAGAACATCGAGCCTTCCGGCACGACGGCTCCGCACGACGCGCAAGTCTTCGCCGCGGCCGCAGTAGGCGTGAACCCCGCCGTCTGCTCGATCCGCGTTCCGCATACTCCGCAAAATGCCGAGTTTAACGGTATGTCTTCCCCGCAATTCGGGCAACGCATAGTACCCTTGATCTGCCGGATCTCCTCCGTATGTTTCGCTATGCGGTCGAACGACGCCTTTATCGCGATGCACAGCCGCCCGAGCGTCGTCTCCGGGTCGTACTCGCCGCTCTCATAGTACATCTTCCCGATCTGGGAGTACAAGCTGGCGATTTG
>JAITGH010000093.1 GCA_031280855.1 Oscillospiraceae bacterium
ATAGATAACGCGGTAGAGCCGCATGTCTACGCCCTGACGCTCCGCGCTGTCCCTCGTCACCGCGTCCGGACGGATGTTGAACCCAACGATGATAGCGTTTGACGTCGCCGCAAGCATAACGTCGCTCTCATTCACCGCGCCGACTCCGCTGTGGATGACGCGCACGCGAACCTCGGAGTTCTCGAGCTTCTCGAGGCTAGCCTTCACCGCCTCCGCAGAACCCTGCACGTCGGCTTTCACGATTATCGCAAGCTCTTTCAACTCGCCCTCTTGGATGCGGCTGAACAGATCGTCAAGCGTCACTTTCGCTGCCGGGGCGGAGTCGCTCTGACGGGAGTTGAACTTGCGCTGGTCGGCGAGTTCCTTCGCCATACGCTCATCATTGACGACGCTGAAGATCTCGCCCGCGCCAGGTACTTCCGCAAGTCCGGTTATCTCGACCGGGACGCTCGGACCCGCCTCCTCAAGCGATTCGCCGCGAGAGTTCGTCATCGTCCGTACGTGCCCGACCGCCGTGCCCGCGATTACCACGTCTCCAATCCGCATCGTTCCGTTCTGTACGAGCAACGTCGCGATTGAGCCTCTGCCCTTATCAAGCCGCGCCTCGATTACCGTACCGCGAGCTACGCGATTCGGGTTTGCGCGAAGCTCTCGAAGTTCCGCGGTCAGCGTTACCATCTCCAGCAGTTGCGGAATCCCGTCGCCAAGCTTTGCGGAGATCGGAACGGTTATCGTATCGCCGCCCCACGCCTCCGCGACCAGTTCGTGCTCGGTAAGTTGCTGCATGATCCGATCGGGATTCGCGCCTGCCTTATCCATCTTGTTGATTGCGACGATGATCGGGATCCCGGCGGCTTTCGCGTGGTTGATTGCCTCGACCGTTTGCGGCATAATGCCGTCGTCCGCCGCGACGACCAGAATCGCGATGTCCGTAACCATCGCACCTCTGGCGCGCATGCTCGTGAACGCCTCATGCCCCGGGGTATCGAGGAACGTTATCGGCTTCCCGTTAACTTCGACTTGATATGCGCCGATGTGCTGCGTAATACCTCCGGCCTCGCCCTCCGCAACGTTCGCATCGCGGATCTTGTCAAGCAGGGACGTCTTACCATGGTCGACGTGACCCATGACGACGACGACGGGACTGCGCGGAGTCAGATCGGAATCGGAATCCGTCGTTTCATCGAACAGCTGATCCTCAATTGTCAGCTTGAACTCGCGTTCAACCTTGCAGCCCATCTCAAGCGCGGCAAGCGCGGCGGTTTCATAGTCGATAGTATCGCTTACGCTTACGAACATTCCAATGCGGATTAGTTGCTTTACGACCTCGGCGCCGGTCTTCTTCATGCGGCTGGCGAGTTCACCCACGCTGATCGTATCGGGAATCTCGACCGTAAGCACTTGACGGCGAGCTTGCTCAAGCTGACGCCGTTGCTCGAACGCACGCTGCTGCGAGCGTTGCTTCGCGCCCTGCGCCATCGTCGGAGCGTTGCGATCCTTCGCTTTCTTGATCTTCTGCTTACCCGCGCCCTGTTTGGAGGTCACGCGTTCGTCTACCAGACCCTCAAGCCGCTCATCGTACTTCTCAATATTGATTGTAGCTCCGCGAGTGTCAACGACGCGTTTGCGGGAGTTATCCTCCGACCGCTGTTCGAGCGTAACTCCGCCCGTAACGACCGGCACGTTGCGCTCCAGCGTTTGAGATTGGCTGGAACGTTGCGATTGCGACTGTTTCGATTGCTGATCTTTGCGGCGATCCTTCTGAGACTGCGCTTGAGCAGGAGTGACGAACTTCAGGAGTCTGCGGTTACGCTCGGCCTCAATCGCCGCGTTTTGCTTCTCCAGCTCAACCGCCGACAATGCCGCTGACTTTGCACCCTGCGCGGGTCGCGAACCGCCTTGCGCACCCTGCGGTGAGCGCGAACCGCCTTGCGCACCCTGCGAGGGTCGCGAACCGCCCTGCGCACCCTGCGAGGGTCGCGAGCCGCCCTGCGCACCCTGCGGTGAGCGCGTACCGCCTTGCGCACCCTGCGGTGAGCGCGTACCGCCTTGCACACCCTGCGAGGGTCGCGAACCGCCCTGCGCACCCTGCGAGGGTCGCGTACCGCCTTGCACACCCTGCGCGGGTCGCGAGCCGCCCTGCGCACCCTGCGCGGGGCGCGAGCCGCCTTGCGCACCCTGCGAGGGTCGCGAGCCGCCCTGCGCACCCTGCGGTGAGCGCGTACCGCCTTGCACACCCTGCGAGGGTCGCGAACCGCCTTGCGCACCCTGCGCGGGTCGCGAGCCGCCCTGCACACCCTGCGGTGAGCGCGTGCCGCCCTGTACGGCCGAGCCGTCCGCGACAGCGCGCTCAACCTCGCCGGAGCCGCCGTCCGAAGGCGCTCCCGAATCGGACGCGCTCTGCGCTTCCGACGCGTTCTCTGCGTCCGGCGGCGAAAGCGTCACAGCTTCCTTCTTCTTGGGGCTCGGCGGGGGATTCTTCACGGCTTGCTCCAACATATCCGTTAGATTGTCGTTTTGGTTACGCCAGGTCAGAGCCTCGAACAATATGTTCAGCTCGCTCTCATTCATCGCTTGCTGATTGCTCTTCGACCCCGTGGAGTACTCCGTGAGTATCTCTATTATGTCTTTTGACTGAACACCGAGATCCTTCGCGACCTCGTAAACCCTATTGCGGACTGCCATTAAATATCCCCCGAAGATTGTATATATTGCCCTGTTATCTGACTTCACTGTAACCTAACGACATCGGTTGTACTATGCTATTCGAGTACCGCGCATTATGTGCGAGTAACCTCGTCGTCTGCTAGTTTCTTCGCAAGTGCGGCCGCGAATCCGCGATCGGTAACCGCAAGTACCGCGCATACGCGTCTGCCGAGCATATCGCCAAGCTCATCCTTCGTATACCGCAAGGTGATCAGCGGAGTCTTGCCCCACTCGGCATAGTTCGACGCTCGCTTAGCCGTGCCGGAGGCCGCGTCCGCCGCAACGAGGATCAGCCGCGCCTTGCCGCTGCGCTGAGCCGCTCCGCATGATTCCTCGCCGATCTCCAGCTTGCCCGCCTTCTTAACCAGCCCGAGAAAGCTTAACACCTTGTCATTGTTCATTCTCACTCACCTGTGACTCCAGCCGCTCCCATACGTCGTCCGGGATCGCGACTTTAAGCTGACGCCCTGCCGCTCCGCTCTTGCGTATTCGATTCAGGCATTCGCGATTCGGACAGACATACGCGCCGCGCCCGTTCGCCTTACCGTTCATGTCAAGCATTACCGCGCCCGAAGCGCCGTCCTCGCTTGCCGGAGGTCTGACGATTCGGATAAGCTCGCGCTTCGGCTTCATCGAGCGGCACCCGAGGCACTGCCGCAACGGAGTCTTACGCGCTGTCATTCCGCGACCTCGACGGCCTCAGTCTCAACCAGCAATGCGCTTAGCTGCTGGAGTTGAGCGGCGTTCAAGCTCGAGTGATCGATCGCCTCGCTGGACGGACGGATGTCGATCTTATAGCCGGTAAGCTTTGCGGCAAGTTTCGCGTTCTTGCCCTCTTTCCCGATTGCGAGCGACAGCTGATTATCCGGAGCGACGACGCGGCACCGCTTCGTTCCCGGCTCCACGATGACGCTGTAGATCTCAGCGGGAGCAAGCGCGGCGGCGACGTACTTCTCCGGCTCGTCGAAATACGGGATGATATCGATCTTCTCGCCGCGAAGCTCTTTCACTACGCGTTCAACGCGTCGGCTCTGCGATCCGATGCACGCTCCTACCGGGTCTACCTGCGGATCCATCGACGCGACCGCGACCTTCGTGCGCAGACCCGGCTCTCGCGCCAGACTCTTGATCTCAACGATACCCTCGGAGATTTCGGGGATCTCAAGCTCCATCAATCGCCGTACCAGCCCGGTGTGAGTCCTCGATACAACTACCTGCGGACCGCGCTTTATCGCTCGGTTTACTTGCAGCATATACACCTTGATCCATTGACCCTCATAGTATTCCTCACCGCGAACTTGCTCGTCCGGCGGCAGAACCGCGTCCGCGAGGTCGTCCGCGTCCGTGCCGTTCATTCCGGAGACGCGAATGTACACGAGTCCGGCGCGAGGGTCGATGCGGCTTACCTGACCCGATAACAGCTGATGCGCCTTGCTGCTGAACGTATCGGCAAGCATTCCGCGCTCCGCCTCGCGGATCGCTTGAATGACGACCGATTTCGCGGACTGGGCGGCGATGCGTCCGAACGTGCGGGTCTCCAGCTGTTCGCGAAGCACGTCGCCGATTTGAGCGTTCGGGTCGATCGCCTGAGCGGCCTCAAGCGAAAGCTCGATTGCGCGGTTCCGGCGCGGCTTGTACGCGGGTTCCGGCTCCGGAGTCGGTTCAAGCTCACCGGCGGCGATCTTCGCGTCAAGTTCCGCTTGAGCGGCGGCTTCCGCCTCCAGGCGAGCGGCCTCCGCGAGTCGCTCCGCCTCCAGCTCCTCATCGGTGATGTAGTGGTCAAGCTCTTCATAGGGGTCGACCTCATCTTCCGGCTCATCTTCTCCAACCACTGTACGGCAGATATAGATTCGAATCTCTTTCTTTTTATCGTCAAGTTCGACAAGTGTGCCTTCGGCCGCGAGAGGGTTGCCGTCCTTCTTCATCTGCTCCTTTACGGCTTTCAGTAACGCTTGCTGAAGCTTCTCCAGCATGTACGTTTTCGGGATATTGCGCTCGGACTCCAGTTGTTCAAGCGCGTTAAAAACGTCCTCATACATCGTATCTGGTACTCCTACTTGTAGTTAGTGCTTGTCAGAGGATTCTAACCAACGGAACCGATGGTCAGCTGAGTTTTCGCGATGTCCGGCTTCTCGAACGTAACGCTGACTCCGTCAATCGTAAGGGTGACCGCTCCGGCGTCGTAGCCCGTAAGCGTCCCGACGAACTCCTTACAGCCGTCACGCGATTTGTAAAGCTTCACGAGCGCCATGCGCCCCATGCAGGCTTGGAAATCGCTTGGACGCTTCAAAAGCCGCTCCGCGCCCGCAGATGAGACTTCAAGGAAGTAGTTCTCCTCGATTGGGTCGAGTTCATCGATTAGCGGCTCAAGCTCTCGGCTTACCGCCTCGCAGTCGTCTAAGCTGACGCCGCTGTCGCGGTCGATGTAGACTCGCAGATAGCGCTCACCGCCTTCATGCAAGTACTCGACGTTCCAGAGAGTCAACCCGTGCCGTTCTGCGACCGGCTGTGCAAGCGCGGTTATCGTATCGGTAAGTTTGCTCATTCATTCACTGTTAAGGAGCGGGCTATTCAGCCCACTCCTATACTCCTATCATTCTACAAACCCTATTATACCACACTTTCTCTCGTTTGTCAAGTACTTTTTTCAAAATAGTTGGAAATCAGCGAAATTGGCAATACTTGTCAATTGCCCGTGCTTACATAGTGCCGTACGCCAATCCTCCAAGCGATCAGGCATACCGCGATGAACGGCACAAACAGCAGCGTCGAAAGCGCGTACAGCGCGTTATCGCTCCGCCCGGTTACGTACATCAGCGGCAGATAGTTGAACGCCCCATACGGGATTACAAACGTGAAGAACTGTATTACTCGCTGGGGATAGATTACCAGAGGGTACGCCGCGAGTTCCTTGCCGCCGTTGGTGAAGATGTTGATGAACTCCAAACCATCTACCGTCCAGAAGCATACGGTCGCGCCAAGCATGAACACGCCCGCGAATACGAACACTCCGCTGACTATCATCATCGCGACCGTGAATATCCGCATCGCGCTCCACGTTACTCCGATCTCGCCGATAGCGTACGCGAGCACTGCGGCTGAAACCGCGATACGCCCGATCCGCGTGATCTCCACGTTCGAGCCGAGGATTTGCAGGACCGTGCTTCGCGGACGCAGCAGTATGCGGTCGAACGTGCCTTGACGGATAAACCCCGAGAACACGTCGAAACCTCTGGCGAAGCACTCCGTAAACGCGAACGCGGTTATGGTTATGCCATAGCACATCGCAACCTCGCCAAACGTCCATCCGTCAATGTTCCCGAAACGCTCGAAGAGAAAGTACAACCCAAGGAACGTGGACAGCGTGTTGAACAGTTGCCCCGCGATTACGAGCAGCATGTTTAAGCGGTACTGCAAAAACGTGCCGAGCACCATCCTGAAATATCGGAAGTATATCATTATTAGCCTCCTTGCACGGTCACGTTCCGCATTACTCTCCCGAACGCCAAGCGTCCGAGCAGGATAAGTCCGACAATCCATACCAGTTGTATAGCAATTTGCGTCAGCGCGTCCGCTCCGCTGATATTACCGCTGTACAACCTTAACGGCAAGTCCGACGCATAGCGAAACGGCAGGAAATCGCTTACCCGCTGTAACCATTTCGGCAGGAACGGTATCGGGATGATGTGCCCTCCCAAGAAATCTGAGGCTACTGCGACGATTATCTTCGCACCTGTCGGCGTTAGCGTCACGAACGTCAGAATGTAGATAAACATCGAGACCGCCACAATCAGTAACATGCCCAACGCAAGCGTTACGATGAACATTGCGGATGCCCCGAAGCTTGGCGGAAGCGTAAGCCTGTACGCCTGCGGCAGCAGAGACGCGACAATCAGGAGCGGCGCGAAACGCAGCGATACGTTCGCCAATCGCATTCCGATCAGCCTGGCGTACCAATAACTGTAAAGATCATACGGGCGGCAAAGCTCGTACGCGATTTGACCATCGCGTATGTCGCTAAGCAAGGTTTCATCTTGACCCCACAACATCCAAAACGCCAGCAGCGATTGCTGAAGCCAGATGTAGGCGACGAGTTGCGGCCACTCCATCGGAGGTGCGGCAGAGCTTGAGCGGTAGAACGCCCGGTAAATCATGATCAGCATGAACCCCCACGCGAATTGCGTGGCGATTCCCGCCCACGCGGCGGCGCGGTATTGCAAGCCCGAGATGAACTTCATCCTGAACATTCCAATGTACGCGCTCATATATCGTACTCCTTATAAAGCTCCGCGACGACTTCCTCGATCGCGTCATGGTCGGAGCGTTGCTTAATTCCGGAGAACGCGCCGTCGAACAGGATCTTGCCCTTGCCGATCAGTACGACGCGGTCGGTGAGAGCCTCGATGTCGTTCATGTCGTGAGTCGTGAGGATAACGGTGAGTTTGGTTTCGTCGTTGATGTCCTTGATGAACTTCCGCACTGCGAGCTTCGCGGGCGCGTCAAGCCCGATTGTCGGTTCGTCAAGGAACAGTACCTTCGGCGAGTGCAGTAAGCTGGCGGCGATCTCCGCTCGCATACGCTGTCCGAGCGATAGCTGACGAAGCGGCGTATTGATGAACTCCTGCAAGCCGATCGTATCCGTCAGCAGCTCGAGGTTGCGCTTATACTCCGGCTGCGGGATTTTGTAGATGTCGCGGAGCAAGTCGAAGCTGTCGGAGATCGGCACGTCCCACCACAGTTGGGCTCGCTGCCCGAATACTACGCCGATGTGGCGGACATACTCGCGCCGTTGCTTCCACGGCGTAAAGCCGAGCACTGTGCACTCTCCGCCGTCGGGGACGAGTATGCCGCTCATCACCTTGATGGAGGTTGATTTTCCCGCGCCGTTCGGACCTATGTAGCCGACGATCTCGCCCTCGTCAACGCGGAAGCTTATGTCGTCGAGTGCGTGAACATAGCGGTAC
>JAITGH010000154.1 GCA_031280855.1 Oscillospiraceae bacterium
CCGTCGCCGGAACTCGCGCTCGGGCTAGCCGCAGTGCCGTCTCCGCACGCCGTAAGCAGCGTCACGAAAACCAGCAGGATCGCCGTAAGGGCTGTCGCCCTCTTCGATAGTTTCATTGTGATTCCCTCCACAAAATGTTAAGATTATACTGCCGATCATAACACATTCTTAACCTTTTGTCAACCACTTTTCGCAAATCGGCACTACGTTTGGCAAGCGTCTACAGTCCCATCTTCGCAGAGCGGAACAGCCGCGCATCCATCGTCTTGAGATTCGCGCTGACCAGCGGCCGGAACTCCATCTTACCAAGCACGTCGCGCTCAAGGTCGACGCCGTCGGCGATCTCGATAAGCTCCAACCCTTCGGGCGTAAGCTTGAACACCGCACGCTCCGTGATGTACATGACCTCCTGTCCGATCTCCAGCGCGTACTCGCCGGAGAACGTCACGTGCTGCACGCGCTTGACGAACTTCGACGTTCCGCCGTCCGACTTGATATCAAGCCCGGAGTCCGTCAGGGCGATCTCTGCCTTTCCGGCGGAAAAGTTGCCCAGGAAATAGACTTTCTTCGCGTTCTGAGAGATGTTGATATAGCCTCCGGCGCCGATTGCGCGTCCCGCGAAGTACGAGACGTTCGTATTGCCGCGCTCGTCGATCTCCGCGAATCCGAGGAACGCGAGGTCGATGAAGCCGCCGTCGTACATATCAAGCGTGTCAAGCTGGCTGTAGATCGCCTCCGCGTTCGCGACTCCCGGGAACCACAAGCCCTCTTGCACTATGCCGCCCATCGGACCCGCCTCCACGGTCGTGGAGAACGTCAGTCCCTCTTCCTCCGCGACGGATCCGATTCCCGAGGGAATCCCGCTGCCCAGATTGATGATCACGCCGGGACGCAACTCCATCGCTCCGCGCCGGGCGAGCACCTTGCGCAGGCTCAAGGGCATCGTCTTGACGGTCTCACCGGCGACTTTAACCTCACCGCACAGTTCGGGACGATAGCCCGGCGCGGCGTAGCACTGGCGATGGTTATCACGATTCTCCGCTCGCACAACGTAGTCAACGAGAGTCGAGTGCACTCGCACCTGCTTCGCCGGAAGTTGACCACGGCGCACGATCTCCTCAACTTGCGCGACTACGATCCCGCCGCGATTGTGAGTCGCAAGCGCCATGTCAAGCTCCGGACCCGTAACGCCCTCGTGCGACATTGCCAGATTTCCGTCTTCGTCGGCGTAGGTCGCTCGAATAAATGCGACGTCGGCGCGCTCGAACGCCTTGTAGAACAGGTACTCCTTACCGCCGAGCGTGACGAGTTCCACCATCGGGGCGGAGGACTTCGCACGGGCGTTGAACGCGCATCCGTCGAGTCTCGGATCCGCGAACGTCTTCAGTCCGACTCGAGTCAGCACTCCCGGTCGTCCTGCCGCCGCAGACCGCAGCATGTTCAGCATTATCCCGAGCGGCGGAAGCCAGCACGCGATCTTGTCGTCGCCGACCATATACGCGATCGCTCTCGCGTCCGTAAGGTTGCCCGCGATGAACGTGTCGATCAAGCCGTCGGCGCGAAGCCGATTCAACCCGACGTTATAGCCCTTGAGCGGTTCCAAACTCTCCGTCTTATCTCCGGGCGTGATCCCGCACACGACCGCAAGTCCGGACGGTTCCGCACTTGTGGCATGGCGATCCGCGAGAGCCTCCAGCAGTTCCTCCGGGCACCCATACGATCCGAACCCGCCGACCAGCAGCCGGTCGCCCGACTTCACCAATCCTGCGGCCTCGGATTTACTTATCAATTGCATGTTCTATCTCTCCATAGATATGTTTTTAAGCGTGATGTGGCTCCGTCAGCGATAGGTCGCGTCACCGTCATAGTCGTTGTTCATGACGATCGAGAAATGGAAGATCGGCTTATTGACCTCAAGAATCCGCATGGGGTTATGGGAGAATCCGCCGGGCAGGAAGATCATTGTGGAGCGCGTCAAGCGATGCGGCTCGCCGTTAATGGCGAACTCGATTACTCCATTCAGGTTATACGGGTCGTCCTTATCGGAGCCGTAGAACCCGATAAGCTCATCGTACGGGTGCGAGTGCTCCGTAAAGATCGGGTCGCGCTCTGGGACGCTGTGATACCACGCGGTGTTCATCTGGAACGCTCCGGGCACAACGTCGCTGTCCATCCACAGTACGCGCTTCGCAAACTTGTTATACAGCTTCACGAACTCCGGCTCACCAAGCTCACGTGCGTGTTCGGCAAGTTCTTGAACAAAGTACTTGCCGTACTCGCCACCATTGTTGTTGTCATAGATCATTGATAGTCACTCCTTAATTCCGCTTACGCGGTGGGCAGATCCCACGATTTGACGAAGTCCCAATACGGCGCACTGACGCGTTCACGGTACGCGTCCATGTCAACGCCGTTCCAATCGTAGAATCCGGTTTTAGAGTCCGCTCTCGCGCCTGTATCGCCGGACTCGATCTTCGCGCGAACCGACGGCGCGTCCGGCGCGTTCGACAGCGTCGGGAACACGGTCTCGCACGTCGTTATGTTAAGCTTCAGCCCGCCGTTATCGAAGTGTTCGAAAATCCCGATCGAGGTATAGCGCGGGCAGAACGAGTACTCGAGGCACGTGTCAACGTCTCGCGGGTCGCAGATTCCGCTTTCCACGAGATTAAGCGCCTCGCGCCAAAGCGCGAACTGCAAGCGGTTTCCGATGAATCCGGGCGCGGACTTCTTTAGGATGACCGGCTTACGGCTCAGCCGCGTAAGTACGTCGCGAGTGAACTCGAGAGCCGCGCTTCGGTCGTCCGTCTCGGAACCGCATAGCTCGAAGTACGGCACCATGTGCGCCGGATTGAACGGGTGCGCGACGACGATGCGATCCTTGTACTTCGCCGCCTTCGCCGCAAGTACCTCCGGAACGAATGAGCTTGACACCGACGCAATCGCCTGAAGCTTCGGGCACTTCTCTTCAAGCTGCGCGTAGATCGAGTGCTTAAGCTCGAGGTTCTCCGTGACGCACTCGAACACGATGCCGCACTCCGCGAGGTCGTTATAGTCGGTGGTGTAGGAGACGTAGCGCTCACAGATTTCAGCCTGATTCGCGGGCATCAGTCCTTTGTCGATCATCTGCTTAAAGTACGCGCTGTAAGTAGCCTTGTATTCCGGGATCATCTCGGGACGCCGTACGACGCACACGGTCTTGAAGCCGTGACCGCTGGTAAGCACGCTCATACTGTCGCCGATCATCCCCAGCCCGATTATCCCAATCGTTGTATCTTTTGCCATATGCCCTCCTTCGGTTTCTATCGCTTCTTGATATTCAGGATCTCGCGAGCCTCGTCCGGGGTCGCGACCTCGTACTCCATCAGCTCGATGATCTTAACCATACGCTCGACAAGTTGAGAGTTACTGACAGCGAGTTCCTTATAACGATAGTTGATATTGTCCTCCATGCCCGTGCGAACTCCGCCGCCCTTAAGCATACCGTAAACGGTCGCGGGAAGTTGGTTCGCCGCGATCGCCATCGTTGACCAGTCGACGTTTCTCGCTCCAACGGCGGCGGAGCAATCGCGTACCAGGTCGATCATAAAGTCGTGGTTGCGCTGCGTATAGCTAATCGCGCCTTGCGAGATTCGATCCATGCCCATGACGAGCGTGAGGCTTACGGGGTCTTCAAGACAACCCGCCGGGTAGAGATGGTAGAACACGTCCTCGATGCTCTCCGCGTTGAAGACTTCGATCTCCGGTTTGATGCCGAGTTCCTTCATGCGGTTCGCTTGCTTAATCAGCCAGTCGCGCCGCCATTCATATATAAACTTAAGATCCATCCAAACGGTATCAATAAGACTTGTATCGAGCGAGCACATCTCCGGCAGCGCGCCGCGAATACTATCGTCGTAGAGCAACACGACTCCGTCGTCGGCGTCGGAACCGGGGTGCGTCGCGGGCGCGGTGGAGTTTTGCGTGATGATGTTGCACTTCGCTCGGATGCCGGAGTTGATCTCCGCGAACACCTTCGGATCGTTGCTGGAGTTTCCGTACTTGTCCCGCGGTTGCTTATCGCGGGCGTGGATATGTACGATCGACGCGCCGGCGTTATAGCAGTCGTAAGCGGATTGGATGATCTCGCTTGCTTGTTCGGGAAGGTTCGGGTTCTTATCCTTACCCTGGAAATTACCGGTCTGCGCGACGGTAAGTATGATCTTGCGTTTGCCTGCCATTGTAACAGTCCTCCGTAAATGTAACGTACTTATATCCTACATTATACCACAGTCGGTGCGGTTTGTCAACCGTTATTTTTGACGTATGCGCTCCGCTGCTGCGCTCTCGCTTCTTTGTGGCGAAAGAGTAGACAGCGCGGCTCGGTTCTGCTATACTCGTGCGTGTAGGGAGGGATACGATGGACC
>JAITGH010000157.1 GCA_031280855.1 Oscillospiraceae bacterium
AAGGGAGTCTGCCAAACGACAGCGATAAACATCGAGGAGTACGCTCAGGCGTACGCAGAGGAGTTTGCGAACGGCTGTGAGTCAATCGTGCACTTCACGATGAGCTCCGCGCTGTCCGCCGGATACAGTAACGCGGTCGCGGCGGCGCGTGACTTTAAGTACGTGTACCCGATCGATACGATGAGCCTTTCGACGGGCGCGGGGTGGCTCGCGCTGTACGCGTGTGAGTTGCTGGAATCAGGCGTAGAGCCGTCGGAGGTCGCGGCTCGGTGCGAGTCGAAGAAGACGCTTGCGGACGCGAGTTTCGTGATCGATACGCTGACGTACCTGCATAAGGGCGGTCGGTGCTCCGGCGTTGCGGCTCTCGGCGCGAACCTGCTGAATCTGAAGCCGTGCCTTGAACTGCGCAACGGTAAGATTGAGGTCGGGAAGAAGTATCGCGGCAACATTGAAAAGGTTATACGCCAGTACATAGAAGATCGCCTGATTGACCGCGGCGACGTCGACTTGAGCCTCGCGATGGTTTCGCACACGTTCTTCGACGATCCCGAGTTCGTTGAAGCTGCGTGCGACCGGATTCGGGAGTTGCAACCGTTCGCACGGGTCATCCCGACGTTCGCCGGATGTACGGTTAGCAATCACTGCGGTCCGAATACTCTGGGCTTGATGTTCTACCGCAAGTAACCGTAGCGCATACGATGAGATAACGATAAACGGAGGGTAACCCGGTGGATGACGGATTCATCTGGGGCGCGGCGAGCGCCTCATACCAAATCGAGGGCGGGGTAGGGGAGCGCGGGCTGTCCGTATGGGATATGTATTGCCGTGAACCCGGCAGAATCCTTGACGGCTCGAGCGGCGACGTCGCCTGCGACGCGTACCATCGTTGGAAGGACGACGTCGCGATTATGAAGGAGATCGGGCTGAAAGCGTACAGATTCTCGATCTCGTGGCCGAGGGTCATGCCAACAGGGCAGGGAAGTGTCAGCAGCGCCGGGCTGGACTATTACGAGCGACTGTGCGAGACACTTGCGGAGGCGAAGATTCAGCCGTGGGTGACGCTGTTCCACTGGGACTTCCCGTATGAGCTTTACAAGCTTGGCGGCTGGATGAACTCGGAAAGCCCGAGATGGTTCGAGGACTACGCAGACGCAGTGACGCGCAGGTTAGGGAAGTACGTGCGGCATTGGATCACGATAAACGAGCCGCAGTGCTTCATCGGGCTTGGGCACGCGGGCGGGGAACATGCGCCCGGACTCAAGTATCCGCTGTGGGATACTCTGCTGATGTCGCATAATGTGTTACTCGCGCACGGTCGTGCGGTGTCGAAGATACGATCGAACATTCCGGACGCGAGGGTAGGGTTTGCGCCGACGGGCGACGTTCCGATCCCGCGCTCTATCGCGCCGGAGGACATTGAGCGTGCGCGGCGCGAGTACTTCTCACTCAAGGACGACGTATTCTGGGACGTCGCGTTCTTCTCCGACCCCGTGTTCCTCGGGAAGTATCCGGAGGACGTGCTGAGCAAATACGGTGCGATCATGCCGAAGATAACCTCGGAAGATATGGACGTTATCAGCGCTCCGCTCGACTTTTGCGGTCAGAACATCTATCGAGGCGAGGGCGCGGACGCTCGGAACCACGGCAGACCGATTACCGCCGCGAAGTGGGGAATCACGCCGGAGTCGCTGTACTGGGGACCAAGGTTCCTGTACGAGCGTTACAAGAAGCCGATCGTGATAACGGAGAATGGGCTGAGCTGCGCCGATGTAGTCTCGCTCGACGGGCGGGTGCACGACTCGAATCGAATCGACTATCTTAACCGCTATTTGCTCGAGTACAAACGTGCGGCGAAAGACGGCGTGCCGCTGATCGGCTATTTCCAATGGTGCCTGACCGACAACTTCGAGTGGTCGAAAGGCTATACGGAGCGCTTCGGGATCGTTTACTGCGATTTCGTAACGGGAGTGCGAATCCGTAAGGACTCGTCGTACTGGTATGCGGACGTGATCCGCGCAAATGGGCATAACCTTTGACGAAGCGCTGAAAACACGGATGTTAAGTTCGGTGTCTTCCGGGATGGCTCACGGATCTGTTCGCGAATTGGTAAGCGTAAGCGCGGTAGCTAGCACTCTTTCAGGCAAGCGATAAGCTGCGTCATGAGTTCGGCGCGGGTAAACCGGTATTGACTTTGTCATAAGGCGTGGAAACGGAGGGACAAAGAGCGGCACTAACGCCGGAAACGCCTTATTTATATAAGGGTGCGCCCTGCAGCTACTCCCAATGCCTCCAACTCGTACAATGTGCGCAATGTCAACACGTCCGGCTCGTTGAACAACAACAACGCGTACAACGGCAATTACGGTGTGCGCCCGCTTTGGCGGATTAGCTCGACTCAGTACGCGTCTTAGGACAGAGGGACACAATGCCCCACCACAAAGGAGGGCGCATCCTCCCCGATAAATTGAGGGGAAATACAGGATTGCCGATGCGAACGCCTCACTTTCGATGCGGGAGCTACCTAACGGCAAGGAGTTTTTTATGGCTCTCCTGTAGGATGAGTGGGTAGCGTTCAGCCCTTGCGATTAGCTGCAACCGTGCGCGGTCGCCGTGCGGGTAGCCGCAAGTCATACGCGTTGCATTTGAGCTTCGCCATAGCGATCAGGTTACCGATGTTAGCGAAGCCGTAACCCCCATACGGATGAGGACCTTTACCTTGTTATTGACGGCTTCGATCCTACCGTTCGAGAGCCCGAACTCAAGCATGTTGACGAGCCCTTCGCTCCTTCTGTCGAGCTTGTCCGCCAGCTCCACGAACTGCTTGATACCGGAGACCGTGCAGTTGTCCATGAAGTCAAGCAGAGTCATCATCGTCGGGAGTTTCGGCAGCCTTTTTGACACGGACGAGTTCCCGATTCGCGTCGTGCCACTTCTCGCGGCGCAGAGAGTCCAGAGCCTCAGTCGCCCATTGCACGACGTGAAATGGGTCGAGGCAAAACTTGGCACTCGGGCAGTATTCCTCGACGCACTCCTTGATCCACGACGCTCCGTCGCCTGTCACGAATTGGATCTGAGCCCGCTGCTCCGGCGTCAGGAGCTCGAAGAACTCGCGCTATGACGTCGCCGACCGTGCGCCGGTTTATGCGCGTGAAGTCCGAGAGCGCTGTGCGGTTCATGTGCATCGCGAGCCACGTCGTCTGCTCCTCGAACGCTCGCGTGAACCGGCTTCCGGGGCGAGGCGGCGTGTCGACGCTGACAATGCCAACTGCCGTGAATTGGTGCAACGACTCTCCGTAGCACTCGCCCTTGTGCGCTCCGAAGTCGAGCGACCGCCAACGCCGATTCTGCCGACCGTTGTCGTACTTGCCCTTGATCTTCCGACCACAGGTTGGGCAGCGGTGCCGCTCCCGAGCCGTCAGTCTAACAGTAATAACTATCGCCGGGTTGCCGTCATCCGTATACTCCCTGAAACTCTTGTATACGTACCCCACGAACCCAAGCAGCATCTTCAGCAGTGCAACCATCTCGCGCCTCCACGATTTTAGTATCACTACTATACGTGTTGCGGCTCATCCGCGAAAGAGCGTATCTACTTGACATAACGATATGAGCGTGATATAATATTGCCACATAAAAGGATCGAAATGGAGGCGGTAAGATGTCGGCAAAAAATCTCGAAGGTTT
>JAITGH010000204.1 GCA_031280855.1 Oscillospiraceae bacterium
AACGCCGTGAAGATCGGCGAGGCGACTGCGGAGATCCTGCAACATATCGGAGACAAGACCGTAAGGTGTGTCGCGATAAACTCGACCGACGGTATGACCAGGGGCGCGGAAGCGTTCGATACCGGCGCGGGAATCTCCGTGCCGGTCGGAGACAGGGTTCTGGGCAGAGTGTTCAATGTACTCGGCAATGCCGTGGACAATATTGACGATCCGGAGTCGGAGCGATGGGACATCCATCGCAGTCCGCCGCCGTTCAGCGAGCAGCTCGGCGGTACTGAGATCCTTGAAACCGGAATAAAGGTAATCGACCTGATGGCACCGTACGCGAAGGGCGGCAAAATCGGACTGTTCGGAGGCGCAGGCGTAGGCAAGACCGTGCTGATCATGGAGCTTATCCGTAACGTCGCCTCGGAGCACGGCGGCTACAGCGTCTTTACCGGAGTCGGAGAACGTACGCGTGAGGGCAACGACCTCTGGCGCGAGATGACCGAAAGCGGCGTAATCGGCAAGACCGCGATGGTGTTCGGTCAGATGAACGAACCGCCCGGTGCTCGTATGCGCGTCGCGCTGTCAGGCTTGACGATGGCGGAGTACTTCCGCGATATGGCCGGTCAGGACGTGCTGCTGTTTATCGATAATATCTTCCGCTTCACCCAAGCCGGGTCGGAGGTTTCCGCGTTGCTCGGAAGAATCCCGAGTGCGGTGGGTTACCAGCCGACTCTTGCAAATGAGATGGGCGCATTGCAGGAGCGCATTACCTCGACGCGCAAAGGCTCGATTACCTCCGTGCAAGCGGTCTATGTGCCCGCAGACGACTTGACGGACCCTGCGCCCGCGACTACGTTCGCGCACTTGGACGCGACGACGGTGTTGTCGCGAGCGATTGTGGAGATGGGCATCTATCCGGCGGTCGATCCGCTTGAAAGCAGTTCCCGCATACTCACGCCGGAGATCGCGGGCGAGACGCACTACCGTACCGCCAGACGCGTGCAGGAGGTTCTGCAACGCTACAAGGAGCTTCAGGATATCATCGCGATTCTCGGTATGGAGGAACTCTCCGAGAGCGATAAGCAAATCGTAAAGCGTGCGAGGAAGATTCAACGATTCATGTCGCAGCCGTTCCACGTTGCGGAGACGTACTCCGGCTATAGCGGTAAGTACGTGCCGCTGTCCTCGACGATTAGCGGATTTCGAGAGATTCTGGATGGCAAGCTTGACGACATCACGGAAGAGTGCTTCTTCATGAAAGGTTCGATCGCCGAGGTGTACGAGCACGCGGAGCGCAATCGCGCAAGCTGAGATAATGCGAGGTGAGCAGCAATGAGCAAGACGTTTCACCTGACGGTGATGAGTGCGGAACGCAAGTACTTCGACGGCGACGCGGAGGAGATTGTGTTCAGCACTCCGGTCGGGCGCATGGGCGTTCTTCCCGGTCATATGCCGCTGATAGCGGCGGTGAAAGAAGACGTGATGAACGTGACGTGCGAGGGTACGATGCGGGTCGCGGCGGTAAGTCAGGGCTTCGCGGAGATCGGGGGTCAAGACGTTGAGCTATTCGTCGACAGCTTCGAGTGGGCGGACGAGATTGACGCGAACCGCGCTCGAGCCGCGCTGGAAAGTGCGCAAGTACGCATAAAAGCGGCGAACGACAAAGTACGCTATACTCGCGATGTAGCCGCGATTAATCGCGCGATGGCGAGACTTAAGGCGATCAACTCCCTGCAAGATCGCGATTAAGCGGCAACCCACGAAAGGCGGCGACAACAGTCGCCGCCTGATTCCGTGTATCGAGAAGATGACGTGTGCTGCCGGAGCTTATAAGAGAATGCAGATCAAGCCGCCGGACCCTTCGTTGACGATTCGCTGGAGCGTCTCGCGAAGCTTGTGTTGCGCGTCCTCGGGCATCTTCTTGATCTTGCTTTGCAAGCCTTCCCCGGCGATGTCGTACAGCGGCTTTCCAAAGATGTTCGACGCCCAGATTTTGCCGGTATCGCCCTCGAACTCTTGCAGGAGGTAGCTGATGATCTCCTCGCTTTGACGTTCGCCTCCGACGACGGGCGAGACTTCAGTCTCGATGTTCGCCAGAATCATGTGTATCGACGGCGCGGACGCTTTCAAACGTACGCCATAGCGACCGCCGTGCCGCACGATCTCGGGCTCCTCGAGTTGCAGTTCATCGTGCGAGGGATATACGATTCCGTATCCGGAAGTCTTGACGTCGTTAAGCGCGTCCTTGATGCGGTCGTATTCCAGTTTGATGCCGGACATGTCAGTAAGCAGCGACATGAGATCGCCGTCGTCTGTGACGTTGAAGCCGCTGCGATCGCTGAGTGTGCGGTAGAAGAGCTCACGCGGCAGTTCGACTTCTGCGGTGACGGCTCCCGTACCCGGTGAGATGGATCGAATCCCGGCGTAGCTGACGGAATCGGAGACTCCGATCGCGGAAATCGCGGGTTCGACGTCCCGAATGCGGCGTATGTCGGAGCATCCATCGCGGATGAGCGTGATGATGTCGGACTTCACGGGGTGCTCGACCGGTAACGCGTCAACCCATGCGGGTAAGAAGATTCCGACCTCTGTTAGCGGGAACTCGTAGAGCACACCGCCAATGATGTTCGCAACGTCTTGCCCGGTCAACTCCATGCAATTGACCGGAAGTACGGCAACGTTGTACTTCGCGGACAGTTCCGATTGCAGACGCTGGGTTTCGGGCGCCTCCGGGTGCGCGGAGTTGATCAGCATGACGAACGGCTTCCCGATCTCCTGAAGCTCGCTCACGGATTTCTCTTCTGCTTCAACGTAAGCGCTGCGCGGGATGTTAGTGATGGAGCCGTCGGTGGTGACGACGATTCCAATCGTGGAGTGTTCCGAGACGACCTTGCGGGTTCCGATCTCGGCGGCTTGAGCGAGCGGCACGTCATAGTCGAACCACGGGGTCGCCACCATGCGAGGGTTGCCGTCCTCGTCTTCCGTTCCGATCGCGCCGTCAACCATGTAACCGACGCAGTCAACGAGTCGGACGGAGAACTCCGCGTCGTCGTCGAGCCGGATGGAGACCGCGTCTTCCGGCACGAACTTCGGCTCCGCAGTCATTATGGTGCGTCCGGACGCGCTTTGCGGAAGTTCGTCTTTCGCACGCTCCCGCACGTAGCTGTCGGTGATGTTCGGGATGACCAGCGTTTCCATGAAACGTTTGATAAATGTGGATTTGCCGGTTCGCACCGGCCCTGTTACGCCGACGTAGATGTCCCCGCCGGTACGCTCGGATATGTCTTGATAGATTCTTTCCATGTTGTTCTACTCCCGGTACACAATGATAGTACAGTCTATTCGGATAAGCTTGCAAGTAGAACATCGGAAGAATCGGCGGACGGAGGTCACCGCCTCCGTCCGTCAGCGTATCTTGTGCAGTCTCTCGGTATCGGGTTTCGGACGGCGAAACAGCAGCGTGATGAGCAGTATGAGCATCGCGGCGGCTATCGCGAAAAAGCCGTAGTTCATCGTAAGCAGCCACGCCTGACGCAGGTACGCATGATACCCCAGCAGCGACGCGAATCCGCAAAGCGCGACGGCGCCCGCTATCGTTGGATACGTTACCGCAAGCGGAAGTAACAGCACGTCCGCGAGGAAGAAGTAGCGGTCGTGCATTCGCGGCAGGAACATCGGCACCCCTACCGCAAGGATTCCCGTTAACAGCAGCAGCGTGAACGTGTCGAGACTCTTGCGGCGGAAGTACGCTATGTAGACCACGAACGCGCACACTGCGCCCGCGAAGACTATGCCGAGTTTCTCCCACATTGCCGGATTGTCCCATTCCCAAAACAGAGCGAATATCGAGGGCGAGTTATAGTTCAAACCTTCGCCGATGGAGTCGGTTTGCACGAAGTAGAACGTAAGCACTTCCGTGATACTTCGCCCTGCGAGCAGGGCGGGCGCGACGATCGCAAGGTACGTCAGCGGAAAGACCCAGACGTATTTGAGGCTTAGCCGCTTCGCCAAGAGTAGCGGTATAATGATCGGCATGATGAAGATGGCTTGAAGCTTGTATCCGAGCGCGAGCGCGGCGAAAACGTAGCAGAGCACGGAGTTGAAGCGCGTATAGTTTTCCCGCAGCTGCATCGTTTTCGGCACTCGCACCGCGAAGTAGAGCGCGGCGGCGCAGAGCGCCGCATAGATGCTGTCGCATTGTCCCCAGTATGCTCCGTTGAGGATCGGCGTCGGTAATACGAGCGCGATCAGAAAACACAGAATGCGAGCGTACGGGTTATCTGTAAGCTCACCGGCAAGCTTGAACAGGAAGTACGCGAGCATCACATCGAACATGATCGATAGAAGTTTGATCAGGTAAAGGTCGTGGATCGGGATGTAGCTGAATACTGCAAGCCACGTGAGATACGGGACGTTGTAGTTGCCGAGCGGCTCGCTAAGTCCCGCGATTCCGCCGGTCTCGCGCAGCCGCTCTACCCACGGGTGCAGGAACCACTCATAGTCGAGCGTTACGTGATCGAACACGGATAACCGTACGAGCATAAGCGAGCAGAACGGGATCAACATAACGCAGGAGCTTAGCGCGTCGCGGCACAGCCCGTCGCGGCGAAGCAGTTGTCTCGCCGCGATTACGGCTCCGACCATTGCAACGGTCACGGTTACGGAGGTGCCGACGCTTGCGTACTCCCATGATTGGCAACACAGATACACGACGATTCCGAACACCGGTACGAACAACCATGGCAGATGGCGGCTTGGTGATTCATTCATCGGAAGTCACCGCTGTTGCTGCTGATTTGGATGTTCTCAATACCGTTCTCTTCGAATTCGTCGATGTATTTGTCCATACGGCTGGCGAATTCGTCGGCGTTATCCTCCCCGATTGTGGGGAAGCCCATATCGCGGCGGGTGAGTTCCTCCGCGAGTATCTCAAAGAACGCAGAGTCCTCATAGTACATGATTGCATCGTGGATGCCGCCGTCGACGTACTCCCGTGATGGAATCGTTATACCACGCTGTACCTCAAACAGGCGATCCATGCCGAAGTCGCCGCATAGCGCGAACAGCTTCGAGGTTAGCGCGTCATAGTCTGCGATCCGATCGGAGCCGTCGCGCTCAGAGTTCAGCACCCAGTTACCGATATACGCGAGATCAAGCAGTCTGCGGAACTCCTTCTTACTCAGTTCGATATTCATGGCACAACCTCCGGATTGAATACGATGTCTGTTAGCCTTTGCGGCCGGACTTTTGTATTATACTATAGCGGGCAGCAAAATGCAATCCCCTTTTTTTAGAGTGTTGCTTGACATTATGGCGGCATTGCTGTATAATGGATGTATGTAAATCAGGGTAGGGGAGGACAACGATGAAGTTCAAAGATATGCCGTATGAGCGCGTGAACCTCGATGAGTTTAAGACGCTTGCGGAGGCAATGAAGTTGAGGCTCAGCCACGCGGATAGCGCGGAGACCGCCGCGTCAGCATTCGAGGAGTTTGAGGCGGCATCCGTTCGCGCCGCGACCGAGTTCGAGCTCGCGTTCATTCGAAACTCGTTAGATACGACCGACGAGTACTACGCTGCGGAGCAGCTATTCTGTGACGGGGTTCGACCGTTGTTCAGTGAGATCGTGCAGGACTTTACGAAGGCATTGTTGGAGTCGCGGTTCCGCGCGGAGCTGGAATCGAAGTGGGGCAGCGTCATGTTCTTGAACGCGGAGATCGGACTTAAGGCGTTTTC
>JAITGH010000013.1 GCA_031280855.1 Oscillospiraceae bacterium
CGGTATCGCATACAGCGGCGGTCGTTATCCTCGTACTACAACAAATTTCTGACAATACCGAAATAGGAGGTTAGTGAATGGCGACGACCGCAGTCAAGCCGACTCGCATGGAGATGAACCGGCTTCGCGCCCGGTTGAAGACCGCGACGCGTGGTCACAAGTTGCTTAAGGACAAGCGCGACGAATTAATGCGCCGATTCATGGCGTTGGTGCGCGAGAACCGCGCACTGCGAGAGCGCGTGGAGGCGCGGCTTGCCGTCTCGCAAAGCGCGTTGTCGGTGGCGGCGGCGGTGATGTCGCCGGAGATCCTGGAGCAATCGTTGCTGTATCCGAAGCGGCGGGTGGCGGTCGGGCTGGACTTTAGCAATATGATGGGTGTGACGGTGCCGCAGTACAGTTTTCGGACGGAGGGCGAGGGCGACAGCTTGCCGTACGGCTATGCGACGACCTCCGGCGAGCTTGACGACGCGATTCGCTCGACGACGGACGCGTTCACCGACATGCTGGAGCTTGCGCGGATCGAGAAGACGGTGCAGTTACTGGCGATAGAGATCGAGAAGACTCGCCGCCGCGTCAATGCGCTGGAGTACGTGATGATCCCTGAGCTTC
This sequence comes from Oscillospiraceae bacterium, assembly GCA_031280855.1. GTDB lineage: Bacteria > Bacillota > Clostridia > Oscillospirales > Oscillospiraceae > JAISJH01. The sequence continues at coordinate 610 of JAITGH010000013.1, forward strand.
GCACCGGAATCAAGTATATACGTATGAAACTTGACGAGAATGAGCGCGGGAATATAACTCGGCTGATGAAGGTGAAGGACGCGATTTTGGCGGAGGCGCACGGATATGGAGAGCCATCTGAGGTTTACTGATACATTATACCACATTTCGGTGTAAATGTCAAGCTTTTTTTAGGATTTGCGGAAAGTTTGTGCACCACGTATAAGTGACGCGGTTGGCGTACGTGATTTCTTGTGCAATAGTGCTGAAAATTGGGAAGTTCGCGAAGAAGCACTTGACATTCAGCGCATTATGTGGTATAATAGAGGCGTTGCGTGAGCTTGTGGAGCGTGTCGGACTCGATCGCGGCGCGGATTTCCTCCATCAGATGGTTGAAGTACCAGAGGTTATGCATGACTGACAGCCGCAGTGCGAGCACCTCGCCGGACTTGAAGAGGTGGCGCAGGTAAGCGCGGGAGTGCGAGCGGCAAACGGGGCACTTGCACTCCGGGTCGATTGGTGTAAAATCGTTGGAGTAACGCTCGTTTTTGATGTTCAGCGTACCTTGACTGGTGTAAAGCTTGCCGTGCCGCCCGTTACGGGCGGGTAGGACGCAATCGAAGAGGTCGACGCCGCGAGAGACCGCTTCGAGGATATTCGACGGCGTGCCGACGCCCATCAGGTAGCGCGGCTTGTCGGTTGGCATGGCGGGTAAGAGCGCGTCGAGCGTCGCGTACATCTCCGCGTGCGATTCGCCGACGGCGAGCCCGCCGATCGCGTAGCCGGGCAGGTCGAGGCTTGCGATTTGCTCCATGTGGCGCAGTCTCAGGTCGGGGAAGGTGGCGCCCTGGTTTATACCAAAAAGTGCGGTATGCTCAGAGTGTTCGTCGAGCCGCGTCAGCTCCATTTTGCACCGTTCGAGCCACCTGAAAGTGCGCGCACACGAATCTTCGACGTAGTCGCGGGTTGCGGGTAGTCCGACGCACTCGTCGAACGCCATCGCTATGTCGGAACCGAGTGCGTGTTGGATCCTGACGCTGTCCTCGGGCGACATAAACACGCGGCGCCCGTCGATGTGGGAGCTAAACTCTACGCCGGATTCCGAGATTTTGCGTAATCGAGCGAGAGAGAAGATTTGGAATCCGCCTGAGTCGGTGAGGATCGGGCGTTGCCAGTTCATGAAGGTGTGAAGCCCTCCGGCATTACGGACGATGTTCTCGCCGGGTCGCAGGTGCAAGTGGTACGTATTGGCTAGTGCAATTTGGCAGCCGACGGTCTCAAGATCCGGTGCACTCAGTCCGCCTTTGATGGCGGCTTGAGTGGCGACGTTCATGAATGCGGGGGTCTGCACTATACCATGTGGTAGTGTGAGCGTTCCGCGACGCGCACTCCCGGAGGTCGCGTTTATCGTAAAGTTCATGCGCATTTATCCTTAGAAGCGTAATGTCGGCGTTCGGGCGATTTTACCGTATATCGTAATATTTCGAGGGATTAGGGGGATATTCCGTGAAGATACTAATATTGGGAGGATTCCTTGGGAGCGGCAAGACTACGGTATTGTTGCAGCTTGCGGAAGAGCTGGTGCGCGAGGGTGCGGGAAGCTCCGACGTGCCTGTGATGATCATTGAGAACGAAATCGGCGAGGTCGGGATCGACGATAAAGTGCTGAAAAATCGAGGTTTGCAGGTCAAGGAGCTATTTGCGGGGTGCGCGTGCTGTACCTCCGGCGGGAGTTTGATTGAGGACGTGCACACGATCGCGAGGGACGTTCGACCTACGTGGCTGATCATCGAAGCGACTGGTGTAGCGTATCCGAAGGAGATTCGCAACAATCTTGTTAACAATTGCAATGAGCCCGTGAAGATCATTGCAATTGCGGACGCGGCGCGATGGCAGAGGCTTTGGAACGCGATGTCGCAGCTATTGCTTGCACAACTTGATGGTGCAGATATTGTGCTGATTAACAAGTGTGATCTCGCGGAACCGAAGGTTGCGGACGACATCGCGACTCTCATTCAGACGTTCAACTCTGCTGCTGAGATTCGCAAGATCAGCGCGGCGTCTCGGTTAGACGGTGAAGTTTGGAGCGCGATACTCGGGTAAGGCGTAATATTCGGCGCATATAATACTATAATTCGGATTACCGACAGGAGGAATAAACATGGCTCATATTACCGTTCATGCGAAAGAACACGACTCCGCGATGGTGGTCTCCGCCGAGTTTGAGATCGAAAAGGAAGATGTTCGGGACATTCTTGAAGTGCTTAAGGGTGAAATGGAGCTTACCGGCAAGCGCATAGCCCAAAGCGGCTCGATTTTAGGGCACTTGAAAGCGAGCGTCGCACCACATGATGGTTCATACGCGCTGTCGACTACGGGGGAAGACGTCAGTCTCACCGGCGGGATCGCGTATTACGTCGGCATTACCGGGATCGTGATGCTTACGGAACTCAACGATGCGCGAGCGCACATAGAAGGACT
>JAITGH010000076.1 GCA_031280855.1 Oscillospiraceae bacterium
GAGTCCCGCCGCGATGAAGCCTAAGCCCTGCGCCGTAGTTCCGACGATGGAGCCGACCGCAGCAGTCGCGCCCTCGTCCGCCGCAAGCGCGGTTGCTATCGGGATCGCGATTCCGATTACGCACATCCCCGCGAAGATGCACAGGTTCGCGACGATGCGCGACCTCGCTCGTGCGCCCTCTACTTTGCCGCGCAATACTCCAACCAGCGGAGCGATTAGCAGCGCCAGCGCGATCGCCGGGATTATCAGGAGTTCCATGGTTGTTACCTCTTGTTGACTTTACTAGAATAGCTCTATTGCATATATGTTTGCTCTGGATCACGGCTTATCGCTGATTGGCTCGAACGCCTTGCCTTGACCCTCATAGTAGTGCGAGAAGAGTTCGTAAAACTGCAGTCGAAGCACCTGGATTCCGACGATGAAGCCCTCCAGCCCGATTACGAACAAGTTACCGATTACCAGCACGACGATGTTCCCGGTTCCGCTTACCATTTCTGACAGCGTCAGCACGACCATCATCATGCCCGCGTGGCTGACGACGAAGCCGCCGACTCGAAGGAATGACAGCGTGTTCGTAACGAAGCTCAGCACGACCTCGAACAGCTCGAAGAATCCCGAGAGGATCCAGCTTCCGACGCTCTCGTCCTCCGGCAGGAACTTGCCGCCGTGGCGAATAACGTGGGCGAGCCGCTCCTTCAGGAAGATCACCAGTATCGGCAGTACGAGCACAATCAGCACGTACGCCGGGCTGAACAGGTCAATCCCGCCGAGAAGCTTGCATACGACCCCCGCGAGTATCCCGCCGTAGAATACGACCCCCGCGAGTCCGTTGTTGCTGAAGACTGCGCGCTCTATATCGCGGGCGCGAATCCCTTGCCGGATGTTGATCAGCATGGTAACCACGATCAGCGCGACCCCGAGCGCAATCGCGCCGATCAACACGTTGTTGATCATCCCGGACGACATGACGTCCAGCGGCTTCTCTTGAAATCCCAGCGCGTGGAACATCGGGTCAAGCAAGTGCTCCAGTCCGAATACGGAGCCGTACGCGAGCCCGAATACTGCGGAGCTTATCCCGATACGAATGAGGATTCGCCCGAACGTCATGCCTCGAAGCTTCCATAAAGCGAATCCGAACAGCGCGATCAGTACGCCCTGCCCCAGATCGCCGAACATGATTCCGAACAGCAGAGTGTACGTCGCCGCGAGGAACGGCGTCGGGTCGAACTCGTCATAGCCCGGCAGTCCGTACATCTCGACGAACATCTCGAACGGCTTCCACAGCCGGTTGTTGCGAAGTTTCGTCGGGACTTGTAACCTGCGGTCGATGTCGTGCGGCTGGAACGTGACCTCCAGCCCCGGTATGTCGTCGAACAGCGACTTGAAGCTCTGACTTTGCGTAGTGGGCACGAAGCCCTCCAAGTGGAACATATTACCGTACGCGCCGACGTACTTCCGTAACGCGAACGCGGAGTTCAGCCGTGCCAGCGTCGAGTACACCGATTGCAGGAAGTCCTTGTTATCGTTGACGAGCGCGGCGGTCTGTGAGTCAAGCTCCGCAAGATCCGCGTCGGTCTGCGCGATCATGGAGCGCAGCTGCTCCCGAGCCGCCTCCGGCGTTCCGTGCACGGTATCGGGCAGCCGCACGCGCTCAAAATCCAGCGAGTGGAAGATGTCCGAGACCTCCGCATAGTCTTCCGTCGTCGTGATATAGAAGCCCCAGTGGTACCGCTTGCTTTCGGTCAGTGAGAAGAACAGGAACATCTTATCGCTGTAGTACGACAGCTTGTCGAAGCTGTCAACGGGCAATCGGCCGAACCGAAGCTTGTAATAATCGCTGGCGAAGATTTCGTCCAGGCTCTCGTTAAAGCTGCCGAACCGATCGATGAACGACAGCGCGTCCACGCTTTCGGCGCGGAACTTCTCGAGCTGCTTGCGCAAGTCGGAAAGCCCGATGAACTTGCCGCGAAACTCCTCGATGAATCGTTCGAGGCTGTCGGGCTCGACGCTCTGTGAGCTTAGCGACATGGAATCGGAAGTTTCCGGCTCACCGTCAAGCGTAACTCCGGCGACTTCGGAGACCTCACGAAGCTGCGCAAGCATGGGCGCGTACAAGTTCTCGTCAGACACGGGGGCGAACCCTCCGATCCGCGTTCCGGATCCGGAGCTTTCCGGGTGGAAACATCCGGACACCATGCATTGCGGCAACACTGCGTTCAAGCTGTCCAGCCGACCGTAGAATCGCACAAGCGTCATTTTCTCAATCGCCAATTGTATCACTCTTTCAATGCCGATGTCACAGCACCAGCAGTTTCATCGTCTCGTCGGCGGACAATCCGTAGTACGCGCTTTCGATGACCTTGACGAGGTTGCTCGCCTCGATTGCGCACAGCAGCATGTATGCGGCGAAGCAGACGGGTGCGGCTTCGCTTGTGTACATCAGGCGGGTCAGCAGCTCGAAGTTGATTTGGCTTTCGCTGTGCTCGATATAGTCGAAGTCCGAGTTTTGAAGCCGCCGCCCGAGTCCGGTGCGTTTGACCTCGTCGACGAACGCGTCCGCGTCACGCGATTCGGCGAGCGACCGTAACTCGCGCCGCGCCGTGCGGTTCCGCATCGGCAGCAGTACGCGGTTAAGCTCGTCCGGCGGAGTATCGGCGAAGTACCGTTTGACGCGGTACAGCACCACCATGTTGCGAAGCTGAGTTGCGACCCCGAACACGCGGTTAAGCTCGGCGCGGGTCGAGCCGGTGTACTCGCGCTCTATGATGTCGTGGATTCCGTCATAGTATTGGGTGAAGAGCGCGGTGTCGCACCTTGCGTAGTCGATCGCCGAGCCTGCGGCGTGTCGGCACTCCTCCAGCCGCTTCGCATAGCGCGTCCCGCGAAGCGCGTCAAGCAAGCCGTCGAAGCTCCGTGACCGCGAGATTGCCGTCAAGTCGATCGTCGCGTACGGCACGATGTAGCGCGGGTACTGAAGCTCGAACAGTTCCGGCTCGCCATCGTTGAGCAATCGGATCATGCGCATGATTTGCTCGATCTCTACCGGTGTGAAGAAGAACCCGAAGAAGTCGGCGGAGCCTTGCGGAGTGTAACGGCGCAGTTTCGCGTACTCCAGGTATCGCTGTTCGCGGATCAGATCCTCCAGTTGACCGCGATGAACCGAGTGCACCTGCACCCCCGCCAGCGTCTCCGCATAGCGCGTGTTCGCAAGCAGATAGGACGCGATCTCCTCGACGCTTTTGCGAGTAAGCAGCTCACGGTATTGCTCCGGCGTTATCCTTCGACCGCGCATTGCGCGGATCTTCGCGGTTATCGCGTTCAGCGCGGAGTTCACGAGAGCGACCTTGCGAACAGCGCGTCCGACCACTCGGCGCGGTGCGCGTTGAACTTACGCTCCAGCGAATCGGAGTCGGCGCGGCAATTGCGCTCGACTTCCTTTATAAGAGCGTCGCGGTCGGAGTGCGCGGTATTGGTAAACTCTTGAAGCTGACGCTCCCGCGTCTCTGTGAAGTTTGCGTTAAGCGCGGTTTTCTCGGCCTCGATCGCCGCACGCTGTTCTTCGAACCAGGCTCGAGCCGAGTCGACGCGCTCACGCGCCACGCGGTCAATCCCGACGAGTTCCCGAATCATACTGTCCATGATCCTATTATACCACACTTTTACCCATTTGTCAAGTGTTTTCGCAATACAATTTGAGGGGTAATATCATAAATTTGAGGAGCACACGACCGCAGGGTGTGCAACCGTTTGGTTACACACCCGTTTGCCGCCGATTGCCGGGTCAGTCGAACTTGTACGCTGAAACGCCGGAGGGCTCGAACACCGCCGCGCCCGAGGTGATCTCGAAGTTCTGCATGTTGGAGTTCTTGCTCGCCTGTACGAATTGAAGCTCCGCCCTGCCGTTGCTGTCGATCTCGAAGAAGAACGGCTTCATGAACACCGGCGAGGTGACCGCGTTCTTGCGGAACCGAGTCTCCACGCTTAGGGTACCGCCGTTGCGGAGCTCGCCGACCGGTTCGCCGTTCAGGAAGATCTTGTACTTCACGGCGGCTCCGACCACGCCGGACTTGCGAGTCATCTCGATGACGTACGGCGACGGCAGCGGCTCCTGAGCTTGCAGATCGGCGATCTGCGAGTTCGTTACCGCGTCTTGCGCTTTCCTCTTGCGGTACGCGGCGATTTGGTAGATGTCATAGATCAGCCACAAGCAACCGAAGACGACCAGAGCGGGACTGCTGTCCGTTCCGCGCAGTACCAGCTGACCGGACAACCCTCCGATGATTAGCCCGAGCGTGATCAGTAACTGAATGATTAGCCATGCCATTTATGTAGCCCTCCTTAATTGTACGTCCGTCGGACAGCATTCGACCGCCCATCCTCATTTTAGCACACCCGCCCCGCGTTGTCAAGCAAAATATGTCCAAATTGTAAATTTTTGCATTGTTACACATGCTACGCTTGTCCGACCGCATACACTGCCTATGCGAGATTAGGAGGGCGAGCGGTGAAGCGTAAAATCTACGACGTTGTAATTCTGCTGGGACTGGCGGCGGTGATCTCCGCGCTGGTAATATATCCTGCGGAGTCCGTCGCGGCGGGACGCGACGGGGTGAAACTGTGCCTGGAGGTCGTCGTGCCGTCGCTGCTGCCGTTCTTCGTTGTAAGCTCGATGGTCGTCGCGCACGGATACGCCGCGCAGCTGGGAAGAGTGCTCGCGCCGCTGATGCGTACGCTGTTCAACGTAGGGGGCGAGTGCTCTGCCGCGTTCATACTCGGCGTAGTCGGCGGTTACCCCGTCGGCGCGAAGACGGCGATCGCGCTGTACCGCTCCGGGCAATGCTCGGAGCAAGAGGCGGAGCGATTGCTGAGCTTTTGCAACAACTCGGGACCCGCGTTCATCTTAGGCGTAGTGGGCGCGGGAGTCTTCAGCAGCGGGCGGATCGGCGTACTGCTGTGCCTGACGCACGCGGCCGCCAGCGTCGCCGTCGGAGTGCTGTTCCGCAACTGGAAGTCCTCGCGCCCGCCGCCGCGTAACCGCGCCGCTACGCCGCCGCCGCGTAACCGCGCCGCAAGCCATAGCACGGGCGGCGCGCAAGTCACGCCGTTTCCGCAAAGCTTCGTGACGGCGGTTACAAGCGCGGTGCAGTCCGTGCTTAATATCAGCGGCTTCGTCATCTTCTTCACTATCCTGATCCGGCTGCTGTTCCTGACGGGAGCGTTACCGTCGCTTGCGGAGGCGGCCGCGGGATTGCTGGGGATTCGGAAAACGGTCGCGCAAGACCTGATCATCGGGATCATCGAGCTGACGTCCGGAGTTCGCACGCTGACCTCACAGCTGACGATATTGAACTCGAAGCTTGCGATGGCGGCGTTTATGCTTGGTTGGGCGGGACTTAGCGTGCATTGCCAAGCGCTGTCGTTCATCTGCGACAGCGGGCTTAGCGCGAAGTCGTACATACTGGGCAAACTTCTGCACGGAGTGGTGTCCGCCGCGCTGGTGACATTGCTGTTCCGCGTCGTCCCGTTCGACGCGCCCGCGTCCGCCTACCTAACGGAGCAAGTCGTCGGGATCGCGACGCTGGGGTTCCGCAACGCGCTGTTGCTGTCGTGCGCGTGCTCCGCCGCGCTGCTCACGCTGTTCGCCGCCGCGTCACGGTTCACCAAGCGAGTGAGAGCGCGGCGCAGCGACGAGTGCTAGCGCGGGGACGCGCAGGGACGTAGGACGCGGGGACGGCGCGGGGGTAAATTCCCCCGCGCCGCTGCGTATTCGCGCTGTTGCTTAGTTTTGAGTTGCCTGACTCGCCAGATACGCCTCAATGTACGCGTCGTACACCTCGTCGTACTTGTCCTGATAGTACAGGTCGTACCACTCTTCGCGTATCGCGTCCTCGTACATCGGCGTCAGGAGGTTTCTGTCATATTCTTCGTACCCCGCATCTCCAACAGCGCCGACAGCCAGCAGGAAGCACGTGAAATTCGTGGCGGCTGTTTGCCCTGCTTCATTGTCCAGGTACCAGGCATTATCGATCATGTACGCATAGAGCTTAGCTTTCACAGCGGCATACGCCCCGGCGTGTTTGTAGTATTTGGAATCTATCACGGCATATTGCCCATCTTCCGTTATTCTTCCATTATCAATTACATACGGCGCCATGTCCACAACGCCTTCATTCGCCCAATCAAATGCTTGTTGAAAAACCAACTGGTTAACATAGGACGTGGCGGTGCTTTGCGCTTCCGCCTCAGCGGCGGCTATCACCTCGGCGGGGATCACCGCAACCTGCTCGAAGTTGACGGTGAACGACCGCGCCGCGCCGACCGCGCCGGAATTCGCGTTCAGCAGACGGAACTGATACGTCCCGTTGATGTCGTTCGCGCGCTCGAGCGTGTAGCTAGTGTTAGAATCAAGCGTCGTCCACTCGCCGCCGTCAACCGAAACCTGCACATAGTACGACGCGTAGCTGCTGGCGAACGTGAACGTCAGATCGGCTGTCAGCTCTGCGCCGGAGGTCACCTTTTTGCCGCCGGACGTCGCCGAAAGCGTCAGGTTCGGCTTCGCGCCGCTGATTGTGAAGGAGTCAGAAAGCTGGGTGACGTTGCCGAACGTGTCCGCCGCGCTGACGAGGTCGAATTCGCCGTCGCCTGTGAACGAGATTGTCCGCGCTGAGGCCGTCGTAGCCGCTGTGCCGTCCTTCGTATACGCAACGGTGACCGCCTTATCGAATATGAACTTCACGGTACCCGCATACGCGGTGTAGCCGTTTTCAAGCGTGGCGGGTGATTCCTGCAATACCGGAGCCGCCTTGTCGATCGACACCGCGCCGAATGTTACGGCTTTCTCGACGCCGTAGGCGGTAACCGCCTTGAAGCGGACGACGCTGTTGTAAAGCTCTCCCGCTTTACCGGTAAGAGTCCACTCGACATACTTACCGACGTCCCCATTCGGCTTGAGCGACGTATCGGCGAACTTCTTCCAGGTCGTGCCGTTGTCCTCGCTGTAGTAGACCGCATTGGTCGCGGCGTTTACGTCCAGCTTGAAGTAGACTTTCGCGTTCGCGCCGCCGATTTTTTGGTTCTTGACGTATTCCGCGCCGTTCTTGTTGCCGACTTTCGCCGCGACCGCAAGTGTCGGCGCCGCGTTGTCGATCTCGACGTTGAACGTCCACGTGTTGCCGCCATACGCCAGCGTGCCTGTGTACGCCGTGCCCGGCACCATTGACTGCGTGACGGCTACGGTTTTGCCGCTATCCGTCTCCTTGAACGTGAGCGTCGCGCCGTCGTAGTACAGCGGCGCTATCGTGTTGACGTACGTCCGCCCTCCGAGTTTCAGCGTCCCGTCCGGGGCGACTGTATACGCCTTTTCGCCGATTTTCAGCCATATGCCGCTCTGCTTCGAGGGCGTGTAACCCTTAACCGCGCTGATGTTGCCCGTGGTAGTGCTGATCGCGCGGAAGCGATATTGCTTGTTGATAACGGCACTGTCGCTCGGGTCGGGGTAGATGACCAGCGACGAACCGTCGAGGTCGGTCCACTCGCCCTGCGAAGTGATCTGGTACTGATACTTGACGGACTTGTTGCTGTTTTCAGAGATATCCACCTGTATCGGGCCGTTTTTCAGGTCAACGCCCAGCGCCGTCTGCGCCAGCGTAATCTCCGGCTTCGAGAGGTCGATGATGAAGTCGTCAAGCGCCCTCGCGTTGCCGAGCGAGTCGTACACCTTGACGTCGGCGTATGTGCCCGCCTCGACAAATTTGACGGTGCGGATGTCAACGTCCTCGCGGACGACGGGCTCGCCGTCCAGCTTGTAGGTGACTTTGCCGTTCATGTAATTCTTGTCGGTGAATTTCCACGTCGCCGCCGCGCCGAACGCCGATTCTCCGGCGACAGCCGTCGGAGCCGCCGTCATCACCGGCGCTCTGTTGTCGATTTTCAGCGGGAGCTTCTTCGTCGTTCCGGTCACGCCGGATATGGAGATGAAGCGGAACTCGTAGGTGATTGTGAACTCTTCCTCCGGCCAGTTGTGGTAGTCAAAGATCATCCACTGGCCGGTCGGTCCTGTACCGCCGAAGTTGCCGTAGTTCTCCGGGCCCCACCCATTGGCTTGGAAAGCACTGTCTGTGGCGGTAGACGCGCCAATCCTCCACTGGCGCGAGAAGCCGCCGATGGGGTTGGTCGTCTGCATGTGCTTTAGGGCGATGCTGCCGTTCAGCCAGCCGTCGCCGCCGTTTAAGATGTCACCCTCTTCGTTCTGGATGATGTTCTCTGGCAGATTCCAGCCGGGGGCGGTATGCAGAGCCTCGTAGTAGCCCGGCATACTGTGGTTCTCCTGCGTCTGGTAGCGAACCTCCAGCTTGCTGGGTACGACCGTCGCGTCCACGACGATGTAGAACCTGTCGATGTAGCGGTTTTGCCCATTGTAGCCCTCGGCGTATTGTACGTCTACCTGGTAGCCGTAGTTGCCGGTCAGCCATGTGTTAGCGGTCGCCGGGAAATCCACCTGATCCCAGATGAAAGTGATATTCTGCGAACGCTTCAGCGTAATCGTCTCCGCACCGGGGATCTTGATCTCTTTGAACTGGATCTTTGTCTTGAAGTATACCTGTTGCCCGCGTCCCGTGATCGTGGCCGTCTCCCCGCCGGTGCTGACTATGGTGATCGAACCGTCCTGATCCGCGGTCGCGGCCACGGATGTCAGCGGCGCGGCCAGCAGCAGCATTACCGCCGCCAGTACGATCGCGAGTACTCGCGATTTGTGTGATGTCTTCATCACTTTCCCTCCAAATTTGGTAAATATTAACCAACTCGCCCGGGGGCGGGGTTTACTGCCCCCAAGCTCGCTAAGTTACAATGGTGTTACGCAAGTTTTGCGTAAGTGTTACGCGATGGCCTCCAGCAGCCTGTGGAAGACCGCCGCTGCCTGGCCGCGAGTCGTACCGCTCTGCGGCAGGAAGTTCCCGTAGTCGTCGCCGTTGAACAAGCCCTCGCGGTAGAGCGCGTGCACGAACTCGGCCGCGTACTCCGCGATGTCCGACTCGTCGCTGAACTGAGCGTCGGCGCGAGTCGTCGGCAGCGTCTTCGCGAGGAAATTCAGATACCGCCCGACGATCGCCGCGAACTCCTGACGCGTGACGAGCTGATCGGGCTTGAAGATCCCGTCGCCGTAGCCGGTCAGCAGCCCGTTGTCGCTGCCCCACTCGATGTACGGCGTGTAGTACGCCCCGAGCGCGACGTCGTCGTAGCGCGATCCGACAAACAGCGTCGTGTCAACGGCCGAAATCCGCCCGATTATCGTCGCCACCATGCCGCGCGTCAGCGGTTCGCCGGGGCTGAAGTGCGTCGCGTCCGTGCCGTTCATGATGTCGTTTTGGTAGACGTACTCGACATCAGCGTAGAACCAGTCGTCCGCGAGTACGTCCTCAAAGATCGGCCACGGCTTGCCGCCCAGCGGGGTGTCGTCGTCGGGAATCGTGGTGGGCGAGGGGCTGGGCGATGCGCTCGCGCTCGGGCTGGGGCTGGGCGGAGTGGGCGGAGTGTACCCACCACCGCCGCCGCCGCCACCGCCGCCGCCGCTGTTTGCCGTCCATGTTGCGGTTATTATCTGATCGCTTGTGACGTTGGTGTAACTACCACCGATCCACCCGGTAAATGTGTAACCCTGGCGCGTCAGATTTGTGGGCGGCGTAGCGTTTGTGCCCTGATCGATCGTTTGCACAAGGGTACCGGATGCTGACCCGCCGGCAAGGTTGAATGTGACGGTGTACGTTTTGATCCACTTGGCGGTTATCTTTCGGACACTTGTGACATTAGTGTAATCGCCATCCCAGCCGTTAAACCTGTAGCCCGTGCGAACCGGATCCGTAGGCAGCACAGCGCTGTCGCTATATTCAACAGATTGCTCAAGGTCGCCGCCGCCGCTTGCCGTTCCGTCGCCAAGGTCAAACGTGACTTTGAAGTACGCTTTGGCACCTGCTACAATGTCGTCCGGTTCACCGGTTGCTTCATTTGTGTTGTTACTTATTGTTCCGCCAGTATGCTGCGATTGACCATCATGGTCACCTTCAAAATCGGCGACTCCGGCTCCCCAACCTTCACTCTTAGTGCCATATTGGTTCAGGTCATAGACTTTATTAGTCTCGATATCTCCTCCGGTTTGAGTGAAACCGCCACTTCCGGGTTTACCGTCCTCGTCGAGGAAATCGCTTTCGTTGGCGACACCGCCGCCCCAAACCGCGCTATTGCCGGAGATAGTTCCGCCGTCCATTATAAGCGTTCCGGAGTTCGAGATTCCGCCGCCAATCACTGCCCAGTTTCCGGAAATTTCCGCGCCGGCTTTAATCGTCACGGTGCCGCCCGTCTCATTGCGGATCCCGCCGCCCTTAGTGGTGTAGTTGTTGGGGTCGATGACAGTCTTCCCGTCAGTATCAAACGAGAATGCATTCCCGTTCCCGGTAACCTTTGCACCGGCGTCCAGTGTCAGCTTGCCTCCGGCTTGAACGAGGATTCCCGCGCCTACATCACCTCTGCCGTCCGTGATGATCACGTTCTTAAGCGTGAGTTCGCCCGCAAGCTTATTGTCACCAGGTCCGGAGACGCCTATAACCCGGCTGTTGTTCGTACCGTGAAGCTTAAACGGCGAACCTGTAGCACTTTGAATAGTTACGATCATGCCCTCTTCTATCCAGAGTGTGCTAGAGACCGCAATATCGCCGTTTAAGACAATATTAACCCTGTACCCGTCTGCAGTGCCATTTGCCGCGGCGATTGCAGTATTCAAGTCGTCAAATGAGTTCACAGTAACCTCCACCGCCAGTGCGCTGAGCGGCGTCAGCGCGAGCAGCATAGCCGCCATGAGCGCGACTGCGGCTAACCTCTTGAACGTGCGTAAAAATTTCATCGTATGTTCCCCTTTGTAGTAAGATTAGCCTCTTTTGTTCTCGGGTTGGGGTTCCCGGTTTTCAGCCGCGCTGTTGACGTACAGCGTGGTGAGACGGCTCGGCCTGTCGGCGTTGCGAGTGTCGCACCTCCTTACGAGTATTCGGGGTTCAGGCGTGAGGGCGCGGGAGTTGCGGGGACGGGGGAGTTCGCGGACTCCGGAAAGGTTTACCTTCTTGGAGTTGCCCTTTTTGCCTATTATAGTGATTTAACTTAATAAGTATCAACACAAAAGTA
>JAITGH010000159.1 GCA_031280855.1 Oscillospiraceae bacterium
TCAATCCGCATTGCTGTCGAACGAGCGTCAGCACGCGCTGGTCGTTCAAGCAATCGAGGCTCTCGAGCCGCTGCCGCATCAACTTCGTTTCGCTGAGGCGACGGCGGAGACGCTCAGCGACGCGGAGTTCGCGCTGTCCGCGCTTGCGGAAGCGATCGGGCGCACAGTAAGCGACGACGTGCTGGAACGCATATTCTCGCGGTTCTGCGTCGGAAAGTAGCAGGAGAGTATATCATGACATTTAAGAACGTGCAATATATCACGCCGGACTTCACGGTCAAGCGCGGCGACGTTACCGTCCGCGACGGTAAATTTGCGCTTGACGCGCTCCGTGCCGAAGATGAGGTGTTCGATGGTGAGAATCGGCTTCTGATCCCGGGATTTGTTAATGCGCATTGCCACGTTCCGATGACGCTGTTGCGAGGATGGGGCGGAGGTCTGCCGCTCGACCGCTGGCTTACCGAGAAGGTTTACCCGTTCGAGGACAAGATGACCGACGACGACATCTATTGGGCAAGCCTGGTGGGGATCGCGGAGATGCTTGCAAGCGGGTGCACTCGGTTCCACGACTTCTACGCGGGTTGCGGAGCGATTGCCGCCGCCGTAGAGACTTCCGGGATTCGCGGTAACCTCGCTCGCGGACTCTTGAACTTCGGTAACGGCTCGCTGGAGGGCTCGCAACGGCTCGCGGAATCGGAAGCACTGTTCGCTTTGAAGTCGGAGCTGGTAACGCCGGAGGTCGCGCTTCACGCGGAGTATACCTCCGACGAGGGCTATGTGCGCGAGGTCGCGCAGTACGCGAAGTCGAGGCGCGCCCGCGTGCAGGTCCACATCTCCGAGACTCGCAAGGAGCACGAGGAATGCAAGCAACGACGCAGCGGCCGCACTCCGACGGAGTATCTCGCGGATTGCGGGCTGCTTGACAGTCCCACGATCGCCGCGCATTGCGTCCATATCTCGGAACGCGACCGCGTCATACTTGCGGAGCGCGGCGTTACCGTCGCCCATTGCCCGGAAAGCAACCTCAAGCTCAACAGCGGCATCCTGCCGCTTCACACCATGCGCGGCGTTAAACTCGCGCTTGGCACCGACGGCGCGTCGAGCAACAACAACCTGAACATGCCGGAGGAACTGCACGTCGCAGCTCTGCTCGGGCAGCTCAGCGATGCGCCGCTTACGGCGGCGGAACTGCTCGCGATGGCGTTCGGCGATAATCGCATAACAGACGGCGGGAGCGCTGACTTCGCCGTCGTGAGGCTCGACCGTCCGCACATGGTACCCGCGCACGACGTGCGTGAGAACCTCGTCTTCTCGGCTCAAGCCTCCGACATTGAGATGACCGTGGTGAACGGCAGAATCGTCTGCCGCGACGGGCGCGTCTCGGGCTTCGACCTCGACGCCGCAATGCGACACGTCTCCGACTCCGCGCACAGAATCGCGGCGGAACTCACCTAACCCCGGGCACCGTGAGCAAAACAGCGCGAGCCGCAACATCGGCTCGCGCTTTGGCGTTCATCATGGTAACCTGAGTCTAATCGGCATCCTCGGAGTTGTACGTCTTAACGTCAGTCTCAACGTACTCTGCCGCGGCGGCGATCTGAGCCGCCTTCGCGGCGTCGCGGCGTTCTTGCTCTTCAATCTGACGAGCAAGCGACGCGTTAATCGACTCGGTTAACTCCTGCTGCTGAATCTCCTGAACTCGCTCACGGGTGTAAGCGAGCGAGTTCAGCTCCCGTAACGTCTTCAGGAAGCGATCGATTAGAACCTGCGCGGCGGCGGTGTACTCGCCGGTCTCCTTACGCGCAGTGTCAAGGCGAAACTCCTGATCGCGGATGTCGACCTTAAGCGCCTCGATATGCTCACGCGCAACGCGCTCCGCTTCTTCGATGAGCGCGTCGTGCTTCTGCTTAGCTTCGTCGGTCAGCTCCTGCGCGACCTTCTGAGCGGCGAAGAGAGCCTGATGCATCGCTTCCTCTGTCGAGCGATACTCCTCGACTTTGTCGGCGAGCGCCTTCATCTTGCCCTTAAGCGTAGTGTTCTCTTTGTACAGCGACGAATAGTCCTCCGCAACCACGCGAAAGAACTCGTCGACCGAGGCTTTATCGTATCCGCCGATGAACGATGTCTCAAACTCTTTGCCTTTAACTTCCTGCGGCGTTAACACTTCAGGTTATCCTCCGAATGGGAAAGTTTCGCGCATTGCCGGGCGCTTTGCGATTCGGCAACGCGACCCTGCCTATAGGTAGTTGTTCTCTTCAAGCATCGTCATCAGCTCATCGCCGACGAAGTCGAGGTTATGCGGTCCGAACAGGTAGACGTTCATCGCAATCTTACGGATCAGGCTGCTGCGGGCATACGCGACTCCGCTCAAGAAGTCGAGCAACCTGCGCGCTTCCTTCTTGTCGATGTCCTCGAGGTTCAGGATGACGGAGCGGTTGTTGTTCAGGTCGTCCGCGATCTGCCGCGCCTCACCGCTGTCGTTGTACGTACGCGGGCGATGCCACGATACCTTGACGCTCGTCTGAACCTGCATGTCAACGACTTTAGAGCGCGAGACTTCGCTGCTGCTGCGTGCCGCCCGCGGAGAGCTTGAGACCGCCGGTGTTTC